>JBAZQT010000040.1:0-27776 GCA_041645055.1 Methanoregula sp.
CTTGCTGCAACAAACAACGGTCTGACATTGGGAAATATCGCATACACATTGCAAATTGGCGGTGCTGCACCGTTCAATAGAAATCTCACTGCAAGCGGCGTGATCATAAACATGAGCGCCAGTCACCCATGGGTGCTTGCAAATGGAGGTACTGGTGCGATAAAGATCTTCAGGTACTCTGATACCGGGGTAGTGCAGATGCTGCCTACTACGTTCGTTGTCACCGATGCGGGAAGTATTGATTATTTCATAGCAACTTCTTTGCTAGGATTTTCAGAATTCGGGCTCGGTGGAACAAGTACTACACCCGGTCCTTCCGGAGGTGGGGGTGGGGGCGGAGATAGCGATGGCCCCGTCAGCAATGTAACCCCGCAGCAGGTACCCGTAACCGCCGAAGTAAATGTTGGCGGTGATTCTGCCGTCACGCATGTTGCAATTACCGGCACCGGGATCTCCGGAGCCATTGTAACCGGTACCGTAGTCTCCGGGCCGGGACTGAATACTGCGCCACCGACCCAGATAGTCTATGAATATGTGGATATCACACCGGCACGATACACCACCATCAGCGAAGCGGTCATCTCATTCACGGTGCCGGTCACGTGGCTGACTGAACGCCAACTCACCCCGCAGAATGTCGTCATGTACCATCTGGTGGGACAAACATGGGTTGCACTCCCCACAACGCTGGTCAAAGTCGAAAACGGAGTAGCGTATTACACGGCAGTGAGCCCCGGGTTCTCGCGGTTTGCGATCACTGGAGAGGCCGGTGTCACATCCGGTACACCGCTGGCAACACTTACGCCGGCAGGGCAGACCTATGGTGAACTGTCACCAGCAACAGCTACCAAAACCCCCACACCCACTGCGGTTACCGTCAGACCCGAAACACCGCTGACCACAGCCATACCGGCGGTCTCTCAACCGGCACCCGCTCTCCCGCATCTGACCGTCGCGATTGTTGGGGGGGTCGTTGTGGTGCTTGTCGCTGGAGGTTTTCTGATCCGGCGCTGGTGGATCCGGAGACAGAACCCGGCACTGTTCCGGGATTATGAATAATTTTTTTTTTAGTTCCAAGGGTTACACTTCCCCTATCGAAAAAATCAGGCCGGGAAATTTCCGTCCCGTGCCCCACCCGTTCCCTCAGAAACCCGGGGGCTGGCCGGCTCTCGCGTCACGGCCCAGCCCTGAACCGGTCATCGCATGCCATTTGACAATTGCCCGGAACAGGAACGGGCACCGGACCGGGCATGTACCGGAGCGTTTAGGAGATTGGGTGAACAGCGGAATTAACAAAACTCCCGGGACCGTCAATGCATTAATAACAAGAACACACAAACCACACACATACAGGAATATATGGACGCACTCGCACTCCTCCGTCAGCACGAACCGGAACTGAAAAAACAGTTCGGCGTGACGAAGATCGGCATCTTCGGCTCATTCGCACGCGGAGAGGAGCGGCCGGATAGCGATGTTGACGTTCTTGTCACATTCCAGAACGGCAGGAAAACGTTTGACAATTTTATGGGAACCAAATTCTATCTCGAAGGCATCTTCAAACGGAAAGTTGATCTGGTGACGGATGCTGCGCTCAAGCCCCTCATCCGGGATCCGATTCTTCAGGATGTAGTCTATGCCTAGGTCCCAGCTGCTCTACCTGAACGATATTTCAGAGGCAGCAGGAAATATCCGGTCGTATGTCGGTGACCTGACATTTGAGAAGTTCAAAAACGATCGGATGCGAATCGATGCGGTTGTACGCAATTTTGAGGTTATCGGGGAAGCGGTCAAGAACCTGAGCGATGACTTAAAGGCACAGTTCCCGGCAACTGACTGGAAAGCGGTTGCCGGATTCCGCGACACCCTGATTCATGGATATTTCGGCATTGACTTAGAGATTCTCTGGGATATCATCGTGCATAAGATCCCGGTGTTGCAAAAAGAAATTGCCGCGATTATCGCACACGAGAAAGCGAAGAATAAATAAGAAAATTCCGGGTCTGATCTTTTTTCATCAATTATTTGATTCTTAAATTCAGTTTTGCGTTTTGGTTTCTGTACCACTTGCATAGCGGGTGAGCCTGACAGAAATTGACCGATCACGATCCAACCAGAAAATAATCAAAACAAAACTCTCAATCCGTATAGGGTGATTCTGTAATATCTTCTGATAGCGGTCATTTTTCAGACCTTCTCTTTCATCACTGCATCTCCCTGGATGCGGTACGGTTTGAAACACTCAGGCCGGAACGGAAATTTTCCGATCCGGAATTTTTACCTGCGTACGAATGGGTGGAGGAGAAGACCGGGTTCTTTCCCATTTTTTATGCGGTCGGGCAGATCAATGCCGCATTACCCATGACTGGTTATGCAGATAACTGGAGGTACCTGACGGGTGGTGAGATGGTCAATGGAATATACCAAAAGACCTACAACCGCAAGGGAAATTTTCCTAACCTTGCTTTATTCTCGTTTGATACCATCGATGGAATATTCATGGATTTCCAGAGCTGGCACATTGCAATCAATGCCTGCATGAATGGCGGGAACGTGACACCTGCCGAACAACGCATGATCTTCAAACCTTCGTGGACCCGCAGCCGCTGGATCCGGGCAGCACTAAATGGCACACATTCGGTTCAGCTTGTTGCTCCTGAATTGCCACTCCCGCTGGCAAAACGCGGGTATGTGAGAAATCCCAAAACCAAACGGATTGTTGAGCGAATGGGTTTTCCGGAGATCACGATCAAGAGAGTGAAAGTTTTGAGTATTTTATAACCGGACAACACCGATGATGTAACCCGGAACCGGGTACGGAATCGCAATACGATTGAATTTCTGGAATCCGGAAGCGTTTCAACAATCCGGATTTTAAACCCATCGAATTCGACGGGTTTAGAAAACGTAGCCGGGCTTAGCAAAAATCCTCAACTTACGCAATATCCAAGGATAGCACCCCTATACCGTCGGAGAGAAACCCTCCCGGATACCCTATCACCCACCCCCCAATCCGGGCGCTCTACGGCCCCCGATTGTCCATTATCATGATCATTTTCGCGAACGACTTGTCAAAAACCGTACACTTTTACACAAATTTTTCGAATACGCGTTTTCCGCACGATTTATGCCAAACGGAGCGTTTTCCATCGAGCCATGAAACGCTAACAGATGCTAATGGGAGGCAAAACCCGAAGGGTCTGGATAGGTAGCACGGTCAAAGGGAAAAGAACCCTTGTTTTGGGGGTGCCGGGCGTCCTAGCCATCACTGCATAATCTCTTAAAGGACAGCTCCTGGGTACACTCCATCCAGGCCCAGAATGACGCCGGATTGCATCGTTTCCGGCGCCCGACCGGCCAGTTCAGAGGATTTTCCGGCCAGTTCTTTTGAGGAAACTGGAATATAACTCCGGATACGGAAATGGAGCGTTTTTTAGAGAGAGAAACCGGCCAGTACCGTGCAGTTTGGATTGAGGAACTCTGATAACCCTTGAGTGCAGGTGACTTCGAGAGAAGACGGCCAAAAGAACACCTGTTTTCACGCATCCTTTAAGACCCCCTGTTCATGCAAAATATCCAGGAGTTTCATGAGGGGCGAAGGGAAAATTTCGTGCTGAAGGGATCGTGTGAAATTTTTATTTCATATTTTTCCTGAAATTTTTCGATAAAATCTGTTAACAATTTTTCAGGAAAATCCGGTTGAAAAGTTTCCGGGAAAAGTCCAGCCGGATAATTTCCCGGTTGGCCTGTTTCCGTCCCCGCTGAAACCCGGGGGCTCAGCTTAGGGTAATCGCCAACAGGGGAATGTACCTAGATCCATGATGATTTCCCGGCAATCCTCGCACCAATGACAATGAGAACAAGACCCAATATTGCAAACGCGGGAGATTTCAGGTCCCAGCCGAGAAGATAGCTCATCGCATTGATCAGGATCATGACAAATCCAACACTTGCCATTATATATCCTGATATCTGCCGCTTCTCCATGATTCACTATCAATTTGATATGCAAATAAACAATTCGATAACCGCCGTTTTTTAAAAAAAGACACAATGTATTGTAGAATATTTTTATTTTTCAAATCTTCAATATGCATCCTTAATTCATATCAGACACATGAAACGCGTCTATTGATCCCCATTAAAAACAACGTTTATCAATAATTGTGCCTGAAAGGATATCACCGGAGATAGGTAAATGTCCGAAATACAACAATCTGACGCACTGAAAAAACTGGTATGGTTCATTATTGCACTGGCGATATTAGGTACTGTCGTAGCAATGCTCCACTACTTTGCCATCGATCTCCCGATCCAGCAGGCTGCACTCCACGCGCCCGGAAACGGCATGACGGACCCGTGGTGATACTATAGTTCACAACGAACGGCTGCACTCCACCAGTACCGGAATGCCCGGGCCCCCACCCGTCCCCTCAAAAAACCCGGGGGCCGGCCGGGTCTCCGCGTAACGGCCCAGCCTTGAGCAGGTCATATCGCATGCCGTTTGACAATTGCCCGGAACAGGAACGGGCACCGGGACTGGCAGATACCGGAGATTTTGAGAGAAGGGGCGATTGCTATGATAAATTAGTCATCATCTTTTTCCAGGAGTGCCTTCACTTCGCGGTTGAGCGTGGGCAGGTTGGTTTCCAGTACACCCCAGACAACTTTGTCTGAAATAGTTGCGTATCCATGAATCAGCCGGTTACGGAAGGAAATAATTCTCGATGAGTTGCTGATCAATTCTGCAACGGAGGGGTCGTGCTGGATGGCCTGATTGAGTGCTTCCCCAATTATTTCAAACTGGCGTTCGACACCCGATCGAAGTAAAGGATCGTTCTGGTAATCGGCAAGGGTCTTGCCAGCGGTAAATTGCGCAATCAGATCGGAAGATTCCGCGATATCAAAAAAATATTTCTTTGTCTCATGCGGCAGCATAAATTTCGACCTGCGTATCTTCAAGGGATTTGCGGAAATATGGATTGCGGACTCCCCCTGGCTCGACAAGATCAACCGGGCGATTGAGCAGGTGTTCGAGATCCTCTGCGAGCCCGAAGTATTGGTCTGCATGCTCCGCGGGTTGCATCTTCTCAAACTCAACGAGCAGATCAAGATCGCTTCTGTCAGGGTCAAACCGGTCATCAGTCGCTGAGCCGAATACTGCGAGACGGCGGACCCTGCGGTGAGTACATATCCTGATTATCTCTTCTAAGTTCTGCTCGATGATGCGGTGCATGGGTAGATCCCGGACTCTTGGGAGTGAGTTTCTTAGTAATGTGGTGATCGTTCTCCCTGATAGTGCTTCCGATGACAAAGCCCCGGATCAATTGATCTGTTATTGGGATTTCCATGCGGGGGTGGAAAGTTTGGCCGATACCGGTGTTTTTAGGGCTCGGAGATTTTCACTTACCGGAACTTTTGGAAAAGTGAGAGGTACCGGAAAGGGCGGGGGAGACCTTACCGGGTTTCCCAGGAAGTAATACCCTTCATGCGGTTATCGGAGAATATCCACACCCGTGACCGTGACTCCTTTGTGCCGCATTGCACATGTCCCGGTTCCCGGATACATTCCATTATCATGATATTCCAGGGGTACTCAAGGGTAGATCCGCGATCGAACGTGACATTCCTGAGAGTGACAACCGATCCGTTGGCCAGCAGGAAGAGCGAGGCCCCCTCATCTGAAGGGGTGGAGGTGCGCAATGAAGTCGAAATATAGGTCTCTTCCCCGGCAAGGCCCAAATCAGAGAACGATACCTGATCAAGTTCTGAAAAGAGCTCGCCGGCAGAAGTACCTGCCTCTTTTGAGACATTCAATTTCTCATCTGAAGATATGAGTGTAAATCTCCCGCAGGTGTCCGATTCATTTCCGATGAACAGGACTGTCCGCGACCCGTTCCACCAGTCATTTTTCGATGAGAATACATACAGCACCTGCCGGGGCATCCAACCATCATGTCTGCTCATGGAAAAACTCAGGAGAACCGCGGATGAGTCATCAATGCCGGTCTTTCGGACAACCGCACTCCAGAGGGTTGTCAGGATCTTCCTCTCATCCCCTCTGGGCAGGCAGAGGGGCTCCAGGTGCGTGGATTGTTGTGGGAACCCTGGCAGGATACCTGAGGATGAGCCGGAATCCGTGATGGGATAGAAGTGCATGTTACCCGGCGCGTTTAAAAGCACGAGGTATATTCCCCCGCAGAGGAGAAGAGCCGCCGCAATGACAATAGCCCACACACGCCCGGATACCTGCATTCGTCATATCCTGATAATTGATGTTGTATACAATTCAGATCCAGACGGCATCGGGTTTAACCCTGCCTAAACAATCCCTGCATGAATGAACGGCAGTGCCCTCGAAGCTCCGGAACCGGACGGCCCGGGCCCCACCCGTCCCCTCCGGAACCCGGGGGCTGACCCGATCTCCGCGTAACGGTCCAGCCTTGAGCCGGTATCGCATGCCGTTTGACAATTGAGCGGTACAGGAACGGGCACCGGACCGGGCACTTACCGGAGCGAGTGTGTGAGCGTAACAGAGAAACCTAATGAGCAGGTACATCCAAGAAATATCTAGACTACTGGAGGTTGCATCCTGAAAGTCCGTGAGATTATTAAAATAATCGAGGCCGATGGATGGTATATTGTAGCAACAAAGGGAAGTCATCGCCAGTATAAGCATCCGGAAAAACCCGGCAGGATTACGATCGCCGGGCATCTGGCAGATGATCTTGCACCCGGCACGATGAACAGCATATTCAAACAAGCACAACTCAAGGATTGAATACTATGCACAGGTTTTTGATCGTCATTGAAAAAGCTGGAAAAAATTACTCGGCATATTCACCGGATCTTCCGGGTTGTGTCGCAACTGGAAAGACCCGGGAGGAAACGGAAGAGCGGATGCATGAAGCGATCGAGATGCATATCCGGGGACTTATCGAAGACGGGATGCCAGTCCCGAAATCTCATTCATCCGCAACATTTGTAGCCGTTCAAGCAAATTGAAAAAAATCCATAACTCTTTTTTTAATCAGAACGTTGATTTTAAGGTTTCACCAAGGGGCTGTTCATTATTTCCCGGTTGGCCCCACCCGCCTTTCCGAAACCCGGGGGCCGGCCGGGTCTCCGCGTAACGGCCCAGCCTTGAGCCGGTCATCGCATGCCGTTTGATAATTGCCCGGAACAGGAACGGGCACCGGAATCTGTACGTACCGGAGCTTATGGGGAAGTGGATATCCGAAACGATTGAACAATACCAGAATGGAAAGGCGGCCGGGAATATAGCGGATACATACCGTTAAAAATATTGTAGCGTAATATTCACAAAAGTAATCTGGTCTGATCCAGATGACAAAGAGAAAGCGGGTCTTTTAACAATCTGCCATTCAGCGGAACCTTGGCACTTTTTGTCTGAAAGCAGAGGGGGATGAAATCGTATGCAATCGTGTAAAGTAACAAGTTGTGTTCTGGTAATCTGCCTGATCCTTTCCGGATTTTCTTTCCTGGCAGGATGCACCCAGAAGGGACCGGATGCCGGCGTAGTGAAAACTGATTCCGGTGTTGTGAAGACTGATGCCGGCTCAGTTTTGGGATTACAGCAGGACAACCTTCGGGTCTTTCACGGGATCCCGTTTGCGGCTCCCCCGACCGGTGACCTGCGCTGGAGACCTCCGGCGCCGGTCAAGCCCTGGGACGGCATAAAGGAGACGAAGGAGTATTCCGCGACCTGCCCCCAGCCGGGATCTTCGGCTCCTTTGAACATGAGCGATGACTGCCTGTACCTCAATGTCTGGACCCCGGCAAAAAGTGCTGACGAGAAACTGCCAGTCATGGTCTTTTTCTTTGGCGGAGGATTCAAGGAGGTGGCTTTCAACATGTCAACGTATAACGGGACCACCCTTGCGAAAAAAGGAGTGATCGTTGTCACGCCGAACTACCGGCTCGGCGCCCTCGGATTCCTCGCCCACCCCCAGCTTGACACCGAATCACCGCACAATGCCTCGGGCAATTACGGACTTATGGACCAGCAGGCTGCCCTGAAGTGGGTGCAGAAAAATATCGGAGCCTTCGGAGGGGACCCGTCCCGGGTGACCATATTCGGGCAGTCGGCAGGAGCCGAGAGCGTCCTCATCCACGTTGCCAGCCCCACGAGCAAAGGCCTCTTCCAGCAGGCAATTGTCGAGAGCGGTCCCTTCTGGGCGCACGGGGCGATCATAGATGCCACGCACCCGAAAGCGTACGCCGAATAGTTCGGTGTTGAGTACGCTACAAGCCTCGGGTACTCCGGCCCGGATGCGATTGCCGGGATGCGACGTTTAAGTCCCGAGACCCTGATCAATGCAACGCCAGCACCGTCACCAGGGTTCTGGACTACCCACACGGTCCAGTTCGAGCCAACGGTCGACGGGTGGATCCTCCCCGACTCCATGGACAACCTGTACCTTTCCCAAAAGGAGAACCCGGTTCCCCTCATGATCGGGAACAATGCCAATGACGGGACCACGCTCTCTGCCAACGCCAACATGACCGTCTCAGAGTACTTGAGCTTCATTAAGGGCAGGTTCGGGAAGGATGCTGATGCTGTCTTAATGAAATATCCTGCCAACTCGACTGCTGAGGTCCAGCTCCGCCTGGCACAGATCATGACGGACTACGACTTTTCCGACTCAGTAAAGTTTGCCGCAGGCTCGATGGGCAACATCAGCCCTGACACATATATGTACCGGTACAGCTATATCCTGCCCAGACAGACCAACGGGGCGTTCCATGGCAGTGAAACCCTCCTTTTATTCGGCGTGCCGGTTCCCGCGGACCCGGCAGTGGCTGAGAATGTTGTGGATCTCTGGACCCGGTTTGCCAAGACGGGAAACCCAAATGGCGGGATGAATCTCACCTGGCCGAACTATACCCGGCAGAAGGGCCAGTATCTCGATATCAATAGTACCCCTTCAGTGATAACCGGTTAACCGGTTCACTTTTTTTTCAGATTGTCCCGTTGAAAATTTTTCGTCCAGGATCCGGCTGGAATATTTCCCGGCACTGGCCCCACTCTGTCCCCGCTGAAACCCGGGGGCTGGCACATGCATACGTGCCGCCACCTCTTTCAGGAAGCCGGCCCGGCCTTTCCCGTGGGGGCCACAGACGGTTCCGGCATTTCAGGGACAAGCCAGTCCTGCGAGAATACCGATTCGATCCGGTCGAGAATCGGTTGCTCGGACACTAAAATCGCCAGCTCCCGGCTATGGTCCAGGGAGACAGGGGCTAAGTATTCCGAGCCTACGTACGCAACCTGTTTTGGCGTCCCGTAATCGGCGACTGCCACCTTTGCATGAATGTACAGTGAAGTGATCGTCTTGGCCTGCGCACCATTCGCGTTCAGCGTTGCGAGCGCCGGTGCATTCACGTTCGTCCCGTTGGTGCCCTGCATGTTGGCTGCAAGCACCCGGACAACAACCCCCCGTTTTGCCGCCGCTCCGAGCGCATCGATACACTGCGGGTCGGTGATCTCGTCGTTATAGACCTCAAGGGTCCTTGTCGCGTTATTGATCAGGCCAAGGATTTTAGCCCGTGAGTTGACCGGGCCCCAGATGAGCGACGGCTGCGAGGGTGAGACATTCCGGTAGTTCCAATCTGCTTCGAACACCTCTGCGATCTCCCGGATCTCGGACTCATTCGAAGTCACGATCCCAAAATCCCGCGTGCCGCCGAAGAATGCCGGATCCAGGTTGAAGGTCATGATGATTGCCCGGGATCTGTCAGCGGTGAGCGTCTTCTGGTGGGTGATGGTGAAGGCAGGCGAGGCAGGCTTCATTGCAATCCCGAGGGGAGTGAGGTTTGCGACGGCATAGAAATTCGGGTTTGTCTGGTTCGCGGCTGCAAACGAGGCGTTGTTGTACAGCACCCGGATCGAGACACCCCGCTCCTGCGCAGCGGCAAGTGCGGCAACAATCGCGGGATCGTCGAGCTGGAAGATGGTGAGCGTAATATTCTTCCTTGCGCCGGCAATGGTTTTGATAACCTCTGCTCTTCCGTCAATGGGTTCAACGAAAATGACATGATCGGGCGGAGAAGTGGACGACACGCCCGGGGTTGTTCCTGCGCTGCCGGGGCCGGGGACAACCGGTGCTGTCCCGGTACAACCTGCGATGAAGACCAAAAGAACCGTAAATAAAATCGCGGATACGATAAGATACTGCCTGCCGTTATTCATTGAATACTGACACGTCAGGTTCGGAGAAAAAGGTAACTCAACGAAATCCCGCACTTTTCCCCGTACGGATCTGGACGTTGTCGGCGTTTTTGGGGCTCGGAGAATTTCACTTACCGGACTTTTAGAAAAGTGAGCGGTACCGGAAAGGGCTCCGGCCACTCCGGTACCGGAAGGCCGGGCCCCACCCATCCCCGCGGATTGCTGGTATATACCCTTATAATCAGAGACCCTTTTTTATCACCCGGATGGCTCCCGGCTGAACGAGGATTGGGGATCCCCCCTCCTGAAATTTTCCGAGGGGGCAGACACCCCCCGCCATGCCGGCCTGATCATCGCCACCGGCATGAGCCCGGGGTCTTTGCAGCGGGATCGGTTCCGCGAGCGTCCGCCGGGCGCAGGGGCCGTGGGCGGAGCAGGAAAAAATTCCGGGCAAAGGGAAAAAAATCCCCCGGTTTTTCCAAGATGCGTGGTATTAAATAATCTACCCGGAAAACGAGATAATCAGGAGTGATTGGATGAAGATATCATCAAAGAAAGAGCCCCGGACGCCGCTTGCCCGGCTCGTGCTGTTCATGGTCTGCTTATCGATCGCCGGCACTTTCGTTGCCGGTACCCATTATGTCATGATCGACCGGCCGGCCCAGGAATATGCTGCCCATCCCCCGACAAACCTGCACATGGATCTCACGAATTGCAACAATGTCGGTAGTGATTGGTTTGCCGGTGTCCTCGCATTGTTCACATTCGGGCAGTGTGTCGCCGGCCAGGTTGATGGGGTGGGGTATCTCTGCTGCACCGGGTAATACCGCATATGCGGGGCAGACTATAATTTTCATCCGTGCGAGAGTGCAGAATGCATTCCCCGAAGGTCCCGTACCTTTTTTTAAAGATACACTGTTCCGGCCGGATTATGCCGGCGTCAGCCTCCGGGAAAACCAGCCGGGCAGGTACCGGGATTTGAACAATTATGGTCAGTGATAAATAAGGTTTCATTTTTTTTTAATTTTCAGCTAAGGTTTGACTAATCGGTACGCGATTTCCCGGCGGGGGCTGAGGGGTCGATTGAAATTTTCCGGACAATGTTCGATGTATTTTTTTTCACCCAAAGTCTGCCCGGAATTTTTCAATCAAAATTCGGTTGAAATTTTTCAGGCAGGGTCTGTTCATTATTTCCGGGACCGGGCCCCACCCGTCCCCTCCGGAACCCGGGGGCTGGCCGGGTCTCCGCGTAACGGCCCAGCCTTGAGCCGGTCATCGCATGCCGTTTGACAATTGCCCGGAACATGAACGGGCACCGGCATGGATGTCCACCAAAAGCGTGTCACTTGTGTCACATTGAGGGCATTTTCCGGGATCTTTTTTCTGTACTATTTTCTCGTAAGACATTCCCGAAAAAGGGGTTAATGTGACACAAGTGACACAAGACTGATTGCGGAAGGATTTGAGCCAGTGTCGGGAAAAATTGCTGGGGCACATGGGGCACATTGAGGGTCATTTCCGGGATCTTTTTTCTGTACAGTTTTCTCGTAAGACTTTCCGGAAAATGGGGTCTAAGTGCCCCATGTGCCCCCAATGGGAGAGGGTCTGGCCCCACCCCACCGAAACCAGGGGGCTGGCCGGCTCTCGCGTAACGGTTCAGCCTTGAACCGGTGATCGCATGCCGTTTGACAATTGCCCGGAACAGGAACGGGCACCGGGATATGCACGTACCGGAGATTTTGGGGTAGGGGTAAGCCATTTCCGGAATAATAGGAAGGCCGGTTTTTCTTGAGGGGGGTGGATTTTTGAGAAGGACTAAAAGAGTAGTGGGGAGGAAAGAATTAATTCTTCTTTTTCTTTTTTATGCCATACACAACCACAATAAGGGTTAGGCATACTATCGGAACTAATGGTGACAAGGGCACTACATGAACAGTAATGTTGCTGGGAATATTACAGTTGCAACAACAGCAGGTTGTTGGTGTCACATCAATCGTCTTTTCGAATTTCCGGACAAAATTTTGGTCTGTCACATATACATATCCTTGGCTATCGACAGCGATGCCAACTGGATGATAGAATTGGTTTAAACCTGTTCCTGTTGTCCCCCATTCTGCTAAGAGCGTTCCATCCGGTCCAAATTTTTGGACTTTATCCTGAATAATAGCTGCGGTATAGATATTCCCGTTGTTATCAACAGCAATCCCTTGATGGTACCCCACTGGCCATTTGGATATGAAACTTCCTGTGGGGGAAAATTTTTGGATGCCATTATCATCAGTTATCCATACATTACCCTGATGATCAACTGCAGCTCCATTAGGAAAATTAAAATCCCCGTTTCCTGAACCCCCTTGACCCCATTTCCGGATAAAATTCCCGCTAGGATCAAACACCTGAACCCGTTGATTCAAGCGATCCGGGATATATAGATTTCCGGCCGGATCAACTCCAAGAAGCCAGGGATAATTCTGAAATTGTCCATCTCCTGTTCCGTAACTCCCCCAGTCCCGGATGAATGTGGCACCGGTATCTGTTACAGAATATTGTTTTACCTTATTTGTCATCGTTACAGTAACATGATTCGTAGAGTCTATTGCGATTCCTGTCGGACTTTGGAATTGATAATTTCCAAAACCTTGTGATCCCCATTGGTATTGGAAAATACCATCAGAACTGAATTTCTGAACTCGGCTATTACCTGAATCGACAACATAGACCCCCCCTACGGAATCAACGGTAATACCGTAGGGACCACTTTGTTGGAATTGTCCGGGATCTGACCCTGTAGACCCCCATTTTAAAATACAGGTATATGTTTCAGCAGCTACAACAGATTGCACGATCACAACGCAATAAAGCATGAGAATAATTAATACAATTATCCATTTTCTAGAATACATATGCTTACATATGATTATTATTTTAAAGAGATTTCGTTTAAGGTTTATTGAATGAAAATTGACGGTGCAGTGGAAAAATGGTAGATGTATATCCCAGTTCCGGCCTCATTTCAACCCCGGTTTACCTTTTTACGTATCTGGATTGCACGACCGACACATGCGTATAGCACCCCGGCCGACCGGAGCCGGCGTAGGAAGGGCTCCGGACGTGCACTTACCGGGGTTTTTGAAAAAGTGAGCGGTACCGGAAAGGGCTCAGCAACTCCGGTACCGGAATGCCGGGCCCCACCCGTCTGAAAACCCGGGGGCTGGCCGGCTCTCGCGTAACGGTCCAGCCTTGAGCCGGCCATCGCATGCCGTTTGATAATTGAGCGGTACATGAACGGGCACCGGACCGGGCAGGTACCGGAGCGTTTGGGAGGGGGAGAGGTACCGGAAAGGGCTAAGCTACTCCAGAACTGGAAGGCAAGCAGGACCGTATCCCAAATAAGCCCGTAAAATGCCCCGTTTTCCCCTTTTTTTCCGGTTTTGAGGTAATAATTCGGGAAAATGCGGTAATAATTCGGTCAAATCAAGTGTTTTTATGTCGGAGAACCAGAGGCAATAATTAGCAGTATTTGGGAGGCGAAAACCGGGAGCGATCATAGTTCAGGGTTAACAGGTGATGAAACCAGGCTTATGGGTCAATAAGAAATCCTTCTTTTCGTGAAACGATCGCTATTCACGACGATAGATGCCGGTGAGTCCGCACGCTCCCGTTTCTCCGGCAGATTGAGAGAAAAAAGATTACTCTTTCTTCGGAGGTGCCTGGTAAAAATCGATAAGACGGTTTATGATAGTATCATAGCTCTCCGATTTTTTCCCAAGATCCGCAAGTTTATCCCGTGTTTCCGTTTGGATCTTGATCGTAGTCAGAGCCATCTCATTATTTTATACCGGATTACACCAAGTATGTAATTATCATACCTTTGGATAAATTTATCCTTCTTGCATACCTAATACTTACTCCGGTGCACTGGTGAACCATTTCGTCAACCCGGACCCATAAGAAAATCCAGAGTGGCCACCCCCGGCTATAAACCTATAATCTGACAAGGCACTCTGGCTTTCCGGGCAAAATCACCAGTCACCGAAACAGGAATCCTGGTGAATTTTTCTCATTAAATCAAAGTCCCTAAAAGTAAATCCCCTACCGGAGATTATGCTGACATCTCGCAGCTCGTGTGTCTCTCCAACCGGGAAAACCTCAATGCCCTGTTTATCAGCGAGAATATTTCTCAACAGGAACGGCTGGTGAAGCTGAACAGCATCGCAATTCAACAGATGAAACTGCTGACGGACGATGCAGGTATCAGGAAGATTGGTGGAGTATAGCCGGGATACTCCGGTACTGGAAGGCCCGGGCCCCACCCGACCCCTCCGAAACCGGGGGCTGGCCGAGTCTCTCGCGGAAGGGGAGACAGCCGGGGGCGTATAAGGTTAGAAATAAATAAAAATTTAAGATACCTTTTTCCCTATATTCACCTATGCATTTTTATGAACGATAAGAAAAAAGACCTCTATTTACTTATTGATCCTGGCATTCCAATAATCGGACAAGCGACAGGAGGAGTCATTTCGTCAGTCGTAGGATTTATCTTTGCGGGATTGCCTGGTGCAGCGGTTGGAGGAGCCGGAGGTGCAATTGTTGCAGACCTATTTTCAAGATATGGAAAAGAAATTCATCAAAAATATTTAAGTCCACGGGAAAGAATTCGAGTTGGAGCGACTGCTTTTTTTGCGATGGAAAAAATAAAAAATAATATTGAGGATGGAAAGCAAGTCAGAAATGATGATTTTTTTACCAAAGATGTAATATCTGACCGTTCTTCGGCTGATGAAATTTTAGAGGGAACCTTATTGGCAAGTCAACGTGAACACGAAGAATTGAAATTAAGGTATCTTGGAAATTTATGTGGTAATGTTGCATTTATTCCGGATATAGACAAATATCAAGCAAATTTTTTATTGCGATTGTCTCAAAATTTATCCTATCGTCAACTTTGCTTATTATCTTTATTTTACCAAAAACATAGTTTTCAATTCAGTGAAAAAAATGCGAGAGGATTGTATAAGAACCTTGATCAAAACCAAATTTCGTTGTATTACGAGGTTGAAGATCTAATGACAAAAAATCTCATTGGATGTTCAAGTTTTTTGGGACAGAGATTTGTGATTCTTCCTAAAATGGAATTAAGCAAAACTGGGGAAGCACTTTTTTCTCTCATGAATCTACATCAAATTCCAATGAAGGATTTAGAGAGAATTGTTGCAACATTAAATCGAAATGTGATGTAGGCTGTTTTAATTATTTTTATCTGTTCACGCTCAGTTTTACTGGTGCCGGTTTTTTAGGGTTTTGGGAAAATCGCGGATGGAGGCTTTTGAGAGAGTGAGCGGTATCGGAAGGCCCGGGCCCCACCCGCCCCCTCCGGAACCCGGGGGCTGGCCGGATCTCCGCGTAACCGCCCAGCCTTGAGCCGGTCATCGCATGCCGTTTGACAATTGAGCGGAACATGAACGGGCACCGGGACGGGCATGTACCGGAGCGTTTGGGAGAGGAAACAATTAAGGGGGGTCCATCTGTCCGGGTTGCCATGAAAAATATTCCGGCATGCACGATAAGATCGCTGCAATGGATTTTTATGGAAAATTTTTAATCGAAATGAAAGCTTGAAAATAGTAGAAATGATATTTATCAAAATATGGAGTGAAGAATTTGAATCCTGACGATGAAGTTCTTGGAGATATTTTAGATAATAATTTGTTGATTGTATTTTGTGGGACTGCTGTCGGGAATAAGTCAGCTAAAGACAAATGTTACTATAAACATACCAGCAACAAATTCTGGCGTCTGTTCGCGAAAATTACTGGGGACAAATTATCACCAAAAAACCTTGATGATTGTAAAAAAGTTTTGAAGTATGGTATTGGCCTTACAGATCTTAATAAGAAAGAAAAAGGTTCAGATACAGACCTCACGGAAGGAGGTTATAAAATAAAATCATTTAAAGAAAAAATGCTCAAATATTCTCCCAAATTGATAGTCTTTAACGGTAAAGGGGCAGCAAAAAAATTTTTTCGGACATCATCGATATCTTATGGCATGCAAAATGAAAAACTAGGAAAGAGCGCAATATTCATCGCACCATCGACTTCAAGTAGTTCAGGTAAAGATTGGAAAGAATATGGTCTGAATTGCTGGAATAAAATTGGAGAGAAGTATAACGAGATGAAAAAGTCCCAATAAAATATTTAGTCCTCTTTTTTTAACTTGCACTTATGACCATAGAATGTATCATTTGAAAATTATATTCGCAATGACACCGAAAATTGGGGTTTAAAGGAAAGTTATCCTTCCACCTTCATCATATTTCACCGGCACTTTGGGGCTCGGAGAAATTCACTTGCCGGACCTTTTGAGATTGGGCGGTACCGGAAAGGGCTCAGCTACTCCGGTACCGGAAGGCAGGCCAATTTTCCGGGGTATGCATGCCCCCGGGGTCATAATGTAATTTAGATAATGTTATCGTTCAATAAAGCAATTTACGCCAAATGAAGTAGTGTCATAAAAACTTTCAAACGAACGAAATAAATCCAAATGAGATAGGGAATGCAAGATGGTTGAAATTCAAACAGACGATGTAAAAAATATAAAAATTTTAGGAGATTCCCCTACAAATAATGCCACATATTTTAATTTTGACTCCTATATTACAACATTTTTACAGATAATTCAGGATTCCCAAATTGAAACTCCATTTACGATAGCGATTGATGGAAAATGGGGTAGTGGAAAAACATCATTGATGAAAACAATAAGGGAGAAATTGAAAAACGGATCCTCAAAACGTAAAATTAAAACCGTATGGTTTGATGCATGGAAATATTCAGAACAAGATTCTCTTTTAGCTGAACTTGCCTTTGAGATTTATCAGGAAGTAATAAATGAAAAAGGAATAATAAAATCTGGAATAGTATTTAGGTACTGGCGAAAAATTCACTACTTTTTCACACGATCGAAACGAATTAACTCTTTAAATATTATATCAGATTTTTCTAATGTTTTGATAAGTTCAGTAGCGATTACATATGGCATAGTCCCACTGGAGCAAAATAAACTCGACATTAAAAAATGGGTAAATGAGCCGATTTACGAAAAAAACTTAACATTCTATCGACGCTTCCAACAATTTCTAGATGGCGTAATGGATGTATTTGTTTTTAATAATGTATCTCGTAGCAATAGTGAGGATGATGGTTTTTTAGTAATTTTTATCGATGATTTGGACCGATGCTCTCCGAAAGCTATTGCAAATATTTTAGAATCAATCAATCTTTTTTTTGATCAAAAAGGGTGCCTTTTCATTATTGGGATGGATTTGAACATGGTATCAAAAGCAATAGAGATTCACTACAAAGATTTTGAGAGCAGTGGAGTGTTCTCTGGTCGAGAATATCTTAAAAAAATGATCCAATTGGAATTTAGTCTACCCGAGATCCGTGAAAAGAATGTGAAAGAATATATTGAAAGAGAAATAGGTATCGATCCCTCTCTTCAGGAAAGTATTAATTTAATTATTCAGTCATTGCAGGGGAATCCACGGGAAATTAAACGATTTATTAATTCATTCAAGTTTCTAAAATTACTTCAGTCCAACCGAAAGAATTGGGTTATGAATGATGAACTCCTGATTAAGTGGATTCTATCAAATTTTGTATCAGGAGAATTTGTGAACGCTGTAAAAAATGATCCCGGATTATTAATTGCACTTCAAGAGTATGCACAATCTGCATAAAATATTGTATGGTGGGTCCTATGGTTGACGAAGAGAAAAAAGAAATTCCCGAAAAAATTAAAAAATTCATTACAAATAAAAAACTTCTTAATATTTTAAAAAGTGGCAAAAATAGATTCGATAATGACAATGTTGATGATTATGTCTGTTTGAGCAATATTGCACCTCAAGACACGAGCGATATTGAAAAACCCTGTGAACGAGTTACGATCGAGGCAGACAAAGATGTATTCATTGTCGGAAGAGGTGTCACACTTTCTGGATTTTGCATAAAAGGGGGTACTTTTGTTCGACTGGTCGCATTTGGACCGGGAGAATATGCTGAAGGTATTGAAATTGCAGCGCCAAAAGTAACGCCCACGAATATTTGGAAATATCATTGGGAACCAGGATATTCGATTCCTCCAGGAATGTATACGTTTACAGTATTTGATTCAAATAAGCAAATTTCCGATAATGTTATTGTAAAGGCGGAAAAAGGAGCCGTAACTATTGTTGTAAGCGGTTATCTGTCCTACTACATCGGTGAAAAAATTAAGTTTCAGGGAACATCAACTGCGTCTGAATCTGTTTATCTTTTCATCTGGGGTGGAACAAATGCTGAAAAAATCGGGAGAAAAATCGATCAACTTTCCATCGTAACAAAAAATAACGAACCGTCAACATTTGTTAAAGTGAATATCAGAAGTGATAATACGTGGTCATACGATTGGGACACATCACTTGTGGGTACTCAACTTGATATTGGAACATATACAGCATATGCCATTGAAGGTCCTTTTACTCTAGATAATTTATTTAATAAGGCATTTGGAACGGTGTCATTCATCATTAAAAGACCTTTTATTAGTGCTACTTCCTCACAATCAGTCGTCGCTAAAGGGGATCGATTATACATAACTGGAACGGCAGAAGGTGGTGAATATCAGAAAATTCAAGTGTGGATTTTTGGAGAGACATTTTTTCACGTTGATATTGTCAGAGCTTTTCCAGATGCGTCATTTAAAGTTGATCTCACACGTATCGTAAAAGAAAAACTAGCATATGGGCAATATTTTGTTATCGTTCAACACCCTATGATGAATAATGAGTTTGATGTTTATCTTGATACCCAAAAAGAAAATGTTTTGTCAAACTCGCCGAATAAGGGAACACGCATATTTTCTTTACAAAAGTCTGAACCAATTCACGGGTTTGATCTTGCAAAAAAAATTCTTGCTGCCTTGAATGATCAAGGAATTGACGATACATATACCACGCTTCAATTTTTAGTTGAAACTCCGGTTATTGTAATAGGTAAAATTGGAGATAAATATCCGGGGGATAAATTTACAATAACTACAACAACGAATTTGGCAGTTGATGATGAAGTCCTTTGCAAAATTTTTCAACAAGGATATATCGAAAAGATAAATAAATTTGGCGATTTTTATGGGGCCACGGGCGTTGTAAAAGTAGTAAAAGGTAATTCAGGATTAAATTCTCTGTCGTTTGATGTTGACACCACAAATTGGAGGCCGGACAAATACGTGGTGACATTCACTGGAATGGTATTGGATGTCATAAGTGAAACGACATTCAATATCATTAGTTAATCCTTTTTGAAGGAATGCTTATACCCAAAACACAGCGGCCACGTGAAAATGAAGTCCTCCCTCAACCGGCTCTAAGGTTCCTGGTATGGCAAGTCCCCCTACCTCTTCCTCCTAACCTTCTGATGCTTCGGCGGCGCAAGTTCATGCCCCACATGCATCTTCGTCGCCGCCGACTGCACATGCTTCGGCTTCTCCCCAGACGAGTTAGACTGATACTGTCCCCTCACTGACTCCCGGCCCCGCTTCTCCGGCTCCCGCAGCCGCTCCCCGGGTTTCCCGCCGCCCGGCCCCCGCTTCTTCTCCGTCCGCTTGTCCTTGTGGATGTCCTCGCTCTCCAGCTCCCCGATGATATCGAGCGGCTCGGTGTTGCACTTCGTCAGCCGGATGATCTCGAGCAGCCGCTCCATGCCGATGAAATGCTCCGCCATCACGCGGGCGAGCGGCGTCATCACGAGCCTCGTGCCGTGCTTCTCGACTAACTTGTGGGTGATGAGGTCCGGCAGCACGGGCTCCATGCTCCCGACCATCAGGGTATTGATCCGGTTGAGATCCGCCTCTTCACCATCGCAGCAGATTGCGTTCGCCACGTATTCTTCCGAGCTCGCCTCGAACTCATGCACGGGGGCGACTTCTTCCATCTGGCCCTTGAGCAGCTTGATCGCGATCTCCTCTTCGGTCCCCGGGTTCTCCCGCGAATAACTGCCGCCGGGTTCTGCAAGGATCACGACACGCCCGAGATCGTGGAAGTCGGGCCGTCCCGCCCGGCCTCCCATCTGGTTGAACTCCTGCACCGAGAGCCAGTCCCGGCCCATGGCCAGCGCATCGAAGATCACCTGCGAGGCGGGGAAATCCACACCGGCCCCGAGCGCTGCGGTCGTGACAACCGCCATGAGTTTGCCGGTTAAGAACCGGGTCTCCACATCCCGGCGTTCAACGGAGCTTAAGCCCGCATGGTACGCGGCCGCCCGGATGCCGAGCGCATCGGCGATCGTGTGGCACCGGGCCCGGGCGTTTGTGAAGATGATCGTCTGGCCCCGGTAGCCTTTCGATGACGTGCGCTTGTACTCCTCGGTCGTCATCTGCTTGATCATCGGGATCTTCATCTTGCGCTCGGTAAAGAGGAGGTAGCGTTCCAGCCCCACCGGGCGGTCGGCGTACACAACGAGCGTGCAGTTCAGTTTCTTGGCAAGAATCTTGGGCGAGCCGATCGTTGCCGACAGGTACAGGAACTGGGCCTGCGGGGCGAGATACTTGAGCCTCGCGATCATCCCGTCGAGCCGGTGGCCCCGGTCCTTGTCTTCGAGCATCTGGACCTCGTCGATCACCACGGTCCCGATATTCGCCATCTTCTGGCCGCAGCGGATCATGTTGTCCACACCTTCGTACGTCCCGACAATGATCGGCGCCCGGGGGTCCCGGTCCCCGACCTTCCGGGTCTCGGGAAGGTTGAGCCGGCTCGTACCGGTGAGCAGCCCGGTCTTTGCAAACTTTGCGTACCGGTCCGTGAACCGCTCGTACTTCTGGTTCGCCAACGCCACGAGCGGGACCAAAAAGAGCGTCCGGCCCCGGCCTTCCATATAGTTCTTGATTCCTGCCATCTCGCCGATGAAGGTTTTGCCGCTCGCCGTTGCCGCAACCACGAGCAGGTCTTTTCCGCGAAGCAGCCCGGCCTCAACGGCGAGGTGCTGCGCCGGCATGAGCTGCTTGACCCCGCTCGCTTCCACAAACTGGCGGGGGAGGGGCAGCTCATCGATCGATGCAGTCGTCATCACCGGGTGAGCTTCGAGCTTGTCGAAGATCGCCGACTCCATCGAGATCTTGTCCGGCGAGAGAGTGGCTAACACCCGGTCAAGGTTGCGGTAACTCGCGAGCAGTTTTTCGAGATGGACAATCCCGTCCCGGCCCAGCCGGCCGATATGGGATACTTCCCGGCGCAGCTCCTTCCGACCGCAGTCAAGACAGATCCGCTCGTTCTTGCCAAACGTGATCGCCGTCTCGTCATTGATCGGCGTGTACCGCTCGTCCATTAAGCACATGCGGCAGAGATTTACCGTCCCGGCCTTGACCTGGAACGCTTCTAAGAACTCTTCAAAGATATGGTCTTTTTTGACCATCCGCACATCGGACTCGCGGAGCTGGGCGATGAGCTCCTTGCTCGGCGTGTGCACGTAATCTTTCTTCGAGCCCCACTTCACCCGGTATTTTGTCGGGCGGGGACCACGGGGCGTATCATTCAGCTCAACATAGCCGGCGCCCCGCACACTCTTGCCGTCATAAAAGAACAGCTTGTAATTACCGCTTCGCTGGAGCTGGACAATGATCTTCATGGCGCAATCAGGTCATGGATCACGTACGCGAGTTCCACGCTCTCTAACCGTTTCAAAAAATCCGTGAACTCCTCGTCTACGATCACAATCGCACAGTCAATCCCGTGGAAAGCCGCCTCGATCACACCTTCGCGGGCGCCAAAGAACATATCGGGTTTCCGGCCTGCCGCTTCGAGCGCGATATAGGCTTCAAGCCCGACAGCTGCAACCATGCCAACCGTTCCGGTGATGGCCAGCATCTCGGCCCGCTTGACTTTCTTTGAACCCCCGTGCTGGATCCGGGGCACCTTGCAGACATGGATCATGCCCTCCTTGTGATCGATGATACCATTGAGCCGGGCAACGCCAACATCCTGGCCCTTCTTAGCATCGGCAACAACGGTGCCGGTCGCGGTTAACGGGGATTTTCCCGCATAGAGAAAACCGTCTTTCATATAGACGCCGACTTCGTCGCCCTTTACCAGGTTCTCTCCGGCAATGGCTGCCCAGACAGAAACCTGCTGGATAATGTCGCGCCGGATATGCCGGGCATAGGATTCGAGTGACTCGGCATTGGCAAGCACCCATTCAATACCGGACTTCGTCACTTCGTAGTTGCCCCTGCCGATAGCAGAGACCATGCCTTCATCAACCAGTTCCCGGATATATTCCGAGATCGCCTGCGGGGTCACGCCCATCTTTTCAGCGATCTCCTGCTGGCGGACGGCAGGCTGGTGCTCGGCGATCTCCACGAGGATCTGGAGGCGCGAGACTTCACGTTTGCTGCGGAGAATAGAGTAGAGGGGATCCTTAGCGCCCAGTGTCAAGAAGCACCAGTCCCTGCCCTTTGACATCCATATGGGGAATCCGTTTCGCAATGCCTTTGATAAAAACAGGACTGACGGTGAATTTCCGGGAGAGTTCAGTGATCGAGCTGTTGCCTTTGGTCAGTTCTCCTTCAATATTGTCCACAACATCCCGGAGATTTCCATCATTGGAAAGCGAGATGTAGATGATATCGGCAAGGTCGGAAAGATTGCACTGGAAATTAGCCCGGAACTTATTGTAGGTGGCACGGAACTCCTTTTCCGGGTTTGCACCGGGTTTTGGCATCCGCCACTGCTCTTCGACAAGATTTCCTTTCTTTAAGAGCTGGAGACAGACCTCCACGTTCTCCGGGCCTACCTGCGCTTTTATTTCATCTTCTGTCAACCACGATTTATTGAGCAGTTCATAGACCTTTTTAAAAGCTGGATCATTGAACGTCATAAGGAGCGGAACGAGGTCCACAGGATCGTTAACTATTCGAATATGTCCCGGCACGGTAAAATCCCTAATATTATATCGTTGTGCGATTCAATAAGTTTTACGGCAGTTCCATGCGAAAGACGGGCAGAATCACAGTATGCGGAATTGTTCAGGGAGTCGGGTTCCGCCCGTTTGTGTACGCACAGGCAACGAGGCTGAAGATAGCCGGCACAGTACAGAATCTCGGCAGCGAAGTCGAGATTTTTGCCCGGGGTGACAATTTTGAAGAGTTTGTTGCAGCAGTCACCCGCGGTCCCCCGCTCTCGCGTATCGATTCGGTTACGGTTACTGATACTAAAAAATCCATTCCTGACGGATTTTTCATAGTCCCGAGTGCCACCGGTTCATTCAGCGGCATGATCCCGCCCGATATTGCGTGCTGCGATGAGTGCATAACCGATATTTTTCAGCGGGGCGGGCGGTATGAACTTTACTGGGCCACGTCCTGCGTGAACTGTGGCCCACGGTACAGCATCATCAACGAAATTCCCTACGATCGCGAACGCACATCCATGGAAGAGTTCCCGGTATGTCCCGCCTGCGCACAGGAATACAACGACCCTCATTCCCGGCGCCACCATGCCCAGACGATCGCCTGCCCCACGTGCGGGCCGAAGATCGAACTCTTCGATACGGAAGGCCGGCAGGTGGACTGCTGCGATCCTGTCAAAGAGGCAGCAGGGCTGCTCGATGCGGGAAAGATCCTGGCGATACGGGGCATCGGGGGATTCCACCTTGTCTGTAGTGAACGTTCAGCCGGTGAACTGAAGCACCGGCTCGGCAGGATCGAGCAACCGTTTGCAATTATGGTTCGCCCGGATTATCTCGAACAGATGGCGGTCGTAACCGAACAGGATAAAGAACTGTTGAACAGCCCGGTGCACCCGATCGTCGTCCTCACCAAGCGCGATCCCACGGCTCACGAAACGATCAGCAACGTCCATACGATAGGCTGCATGCTCCCCTATACCGGGCTTCACCATCTCCTCTTCTCGTATCTCAAAAACCCGCTCCTGATCATGACGAGCGCCAATATGCCCGGCTACCCGATGATAACCAGTATCGACCAGGCAATGGCGAAGCTGAACCGGGACGTGGATTTCTTCTTAACGCACAACCGGACTATCGTGAACCGGTGCGACGACTCGGTGATGCGGGACGGGTATATCATCCGGCTCTCGCGGGGGATTGCCCCGAAGCGGACCGCAATCGATCTCGGGAAGCACTGCATTCTCGCCGTAGGCCCGGAACTGAATTCGAATGCGACTATTTACCGCAACGGGTTTGCCGTCACCTCGCCGCATGTGGGCAATGTGCGGAACCCGGCAACGCTCGAGTACCTGCAGGAAACCGTCCGGAACCTCCAGCGGGTATTGGGCGCAACATTCGATGTGATTGCCCACGATCTTCACCCGCAGTTCCTCTCAACCCGGTTCGCCCGCGAGCTGGCAGCGGAACATTCCCTTGAACTCATCCCGGTGCAACACCACCGGGCGCATATCGCAGCGGCGACAACCGAGCCCTGCATCGGGATTGCGATCGACGGGGTCGGGTATGGCGATGACGGTACCGTCTGGGGCGGCGAGATCTTCAGCGGGGCGGTGCCGGATCTCCGGCGCGTGGCCCATCTCGAACCGGTGCCGATGCCCGGCGGGGATATTGCCACCCGGTTCCCGGAACGGATGCTCTACGGCATCCTGCCCGATGAGCGGATTCTTGCACTGCTCGCTAAGCGCGGGTGGTCGGATATCGAACTCGGCGTGATGCGAAAACAGGTAGCATCGGGATTCAATGTCACGCAGACGAGCAGTACCGGCAGGGTGCTCGATGCTGCTGCTGCACTGCTCGGCATCTGCCGGGAGAAAACCTACGATGGCGAGCCGGCCATGAAACTCGAAGCTGCAGCGTATGGCGGGCATGCCGAGCCGTGGGAACTGGTGTATGCTTCCCATGCCGGCTGCGACATCCTCTCCACCCGCTCGCTCATGGAGACAGCATATACCCGGATGCAAAAAGCGCCGGGAGATCGCCGGGCAGTGCGGGATATCGCCGCATCGTTCCAGTACAATCTCTCGCGGGGCATCGCCACGCTTGCCATCCGGGCAGCGAACAAAGACGGCATGCAGAACATTGCGATCAGCGGGGGAGTTACCATCAACCATGCGATCCGCGAAACGATACGAAATGAGATTATCAAAGCGGGGCTCACCTGCGTCATCAACGCCGGTTACCCGCTGGGCGATGGCTGTGTTTCCTATGGCCAGTGCGTGTACGCGGGAAAGATCTTAGAAAAGCGGAAGTGAACAAGATGCAGTTCTCTAACCATGAGTCGAGCACTTTATCTTGCGGGAGACTAAAAACAGGGAAAGTAATTCTTCATGGAACCATCTGAACCAGCCACGGACAAAGGGCACAAGATAAAAGATCTTGAGCAGGACCTCAATGATCTCCGCCAGGGGCTTGCCGTAGTCAGGGACTTCTATAAGGACCTGGAGTCCACCACAAAAACCCAGGTCGCATCCATTGAACTTGACGAAAAGATTGTCAAACCGCTCATGGAAGATGAACTCGAATTCGAGAGCATCTGGAGTTTTCATGAAGAAGTTCTCGTAGCAGACACCATGGCTCATGTTCCCTGCGAAAAAATGTATGCGGCATTTGTAGAGTTCTGCATCAAAAACGGGAGGAGCGTAATGCCGCAGGAAGCCTTCGAGTTTGTCTTTGAGCATATGGAAAATCCAAAACCCGCATGTGATCGCGGGAACTGGATCGGTTACCGGCTCCGCACCGTTTAGAGATGGACGATCAGGGCAGACGGGACGCTTTCCCCACTACCGGAAGAAACCCGCAGAAATGCATGATGCACCGTAACCGTACCGCAGATCCCGGTTGACCGGGAATCTGCGGGATGGTCGGGGGCCCGGGCATTTTTCCCCATTCCGTTTTCGCAGGCAGCCCCTTTTTTTAAAGTTTCCGGGTTACCGTCTGGCAAGGATCAGTGCTGCAATCCCCAGTGCGGCAGGACATAACACGCTCTCAAGGGGTAACCGCGGCCGGGTGGTTTCGGTGGGCAGGGGTTCCGGCACGGGTGTCGTGGTAAGGGGTACGGTTGTTGTGGGCAGAGGTGTTGGCACCGTTGTCGGTTCCCATACTATGGTCCTCGTGACGACCGGTGTGACAACCTGCAGCGTGGCCGGGGGTTTCCGGGAGAAGACCTGTATCTCCACCTGCAGGATATCTTTGTCCACGGACTGCGGGTTTTCGACTTTCACCGAGTATGACCGGAGCCCGGTATAGATGGATGTCTGGAACTCGACCACTGCCACACCACGGGCGTCCGTCGTGACCAGCGCATAGTACTGGGTATTGGACATCTCGGGGGTTGAGGGGGGGATATCGTCGCGTATGGTCCGCCCGTTGCCGTTGTTGTACTGGTACGAGCCGATCGTGTAGGGCCCGCCGGTAGGATCTTTTTGTATATTCATCTGGTAATCCGTGATGACCGGCGGCTGGTCATAGGGTTTGCCGGTCATGGAAAATGTCCGTGGCAGCCAGACGTAATAGGATGTGTTGGGCAGACCCGTGATGGTGGCAGTAAACCGTCCACCCCGGGTCAACGATTCGCTGAGGGACTGCTCGGTACTCTTCACCGCAGAGACGGGAATAACGATGATCAATGAGCAGAGGAGGACGGCGAGAAGGATATACACGATCTTGTGTGTGTTCATGATGGCCACGTTTGCGATGCGCAGATATGATTGAATTGTCTTTTTTTTGTTTACAGATAAAGGATCGTGCCTGCCCGGCTATGCCCCCGGTACCGTGATGGAAGGATGGACGGGATCAAACGCTGCAGTTCGTGATTTTTGGCCCTGTAGAAACGCACATGAACGGGTGTTCGCACCCAAACGATGAAAATAGTTTTGGGATGTTCCCCGCCTCAGGGCCTCTCTTTAGGCACGGCGGGGCAGATTACCGTTTTCTTCTTAGGCAATTGAACCGCCGCGGGGGCGTCCCTTCGGGGGCGGCGGCGTTCATCGTATCCGGGGTATGGATATCTCAACCCCCATCATTATAGTAAAGATCACTATTTTCATGGGAAATCATCGGTTTTTATGATAGACCGCTCTTGGGGGGCTACGTCATCTGATGCCTCCGCTCCCACCGCTCGGGCATCCCCCGCACAGGGATAGGCCCATAGAAGATTAGTGAAAATTCCGCCGGGGGGTCAAGGGGACGCTCCCCTTGCGTTGCCTCCCCCACTGGGGGGAGAGAGGGGGTCACTCTCATAATTATCGAAGAATATAACCAAATCGCAGGATAAAAATAGGATTTCAGCGAGCCTGATTTTTTTTAAAAAGGATTCCCTCCGTCCGTCAGATGACGATATTTAAAAAATCCAAAAACACGGGAGAGACCCGGGAATCTTTTTTATCTTATCGGGAATTCCGGCTAATAAACCGCTCGTGCATAGGTTTTTTCCATCTGTGAAGCAACGGGGTTCCATTGGAACATCCGGTCGACTTTGGCTCTTCCCCGCATGCCAAGCATCTCAGCCTTTGACGGGTCGTTGATCACATTGCTTATACCCCATGCAAGAGAGTCCGGCGTGGGTTCTGCCTTTATTCCGTTCACGA
>JBAZQT010000110.1:0-4817 GCA_041645055.1 Methanoregula sp.
GCGCGAAGTTGGCATGTGGGATGCAGCGATTGGTATTGTAGGCATCCTGTGCCTGAAGTACCGGGATCATTTCTGGCTTGCCACAATCATTGGCGGAGGATTGTTCCTGTTCGGTGCCGGTCTTGGCCATGTCTATGAATTCATTGCACACGGGGATGTCTCTCCTAACAATATCGGCGGGGTGCTATGGGTAGACCTCCTGTTCCCAATCCTCCTTGCAGTGCTTTACCTGCTCTACCATAAAGAGAAGGCTGATATTCATACCCTGAAGTAAAAAGCCCGTTGTTCCGGACTATTGGACCTGTAAAAATCCAAAAAGCCTGTAGATGCGTCAGATGGAAAAAGAGTGAGATAACAAACCGGCAGGATTGGTTGATACCTGAGGTGTCGCACACCAGTGATGGTTCACCAACGGTTTTTTTATTTCGATACAGTCCGGGTTTTTTCCGTTGGATCATACCCCATTGGTCACCACATAAAACCACTATAATTTTTACCTGTCACGATTAACAAGCAGAGAGATAACCGGAAAACAAGGTGGTATTCAATGCTCTTTCTTTCAGCACAGGAAAAAAACCAATGGGCCCGATATGCCAAAGATATTGTTGAGACTGGAAAAAAGCCCGTAATGTATGAATCAAAGATTCGCAAAAATCTGTTCTCCGCATTCTGCTTTTACATCGGCACCCTGCTCGCTGCACTGGGACATGACCGTCGTTGTAATGAATGGCTCGAAGCAGGAACAATGTGCGAAGAGGATGGCCTGTTCTCGTCTACGTTTCTCATGGGTTTTTTACAGCGGCATAACGGAAAGATGATCAAACCTGCGGTTGCCTTTGAAGATCCACGCCCGTTTGTTCATTTCACGAATGTACCGATCATGAAAGATGCGCGAAAACAACTGGTGCACCAGTGTGCACATACCCTGCCTTCATTTGACAATCCTGTGCGTTTTATGGATATCGGGTGCGGGGATGGGGCGCTTACCGTGATGCTCCTGTCACATCTCTTAAAATCCGGGAAAATAAACAAGATTTCAGAAATCCATCTTGTAGACCCGTCTCCGGCCATGATTGCGCTTGCAAAAAAGACGATAGGAGATGCATTCCCGGGCATCCCCATCACAACGGAGAAGGCACGCATCCAGGATTGCTCAGCAGGAATCTGCCATCACTATGACATCGCATTTTCTTCGCTTGCATACCACCACATGCCCATCGAAGACAAACGGGTCCATCTCGCCCGGCTCAAACCGTGGATCGATCACTTCGTGCTCTTTGAGATGGATGCAGATAATGATACGCCGGACCTGTTCTCCCCTGATCTTGCGTTCTCTGTGTACCAGTCGTACGGGCGGATCATCGACTTTGTCTTTGCCCATGACGCACCGATAGACGTGGTAACAGATTGTGTGGATTCCTTTCTCATGATCGAACTCATCTCGATCCTGACGCAGCCGCGGGGCGAGAGGACTGATTATCACATGCTCCGCACCGAATGGAATGATCTTTTTAAGACGGTGCTCGGACCAGAATTTGTGCTCCAGTGCGACTCTGCCTGCTATGCGGATGAATATATGACCTTGTTCACCATGCACTACGGGCGGGATGAATAAACTAAGTCGAACACAAAGCGGCTCACGCCCGGTGCCACATTGCCGCAGGAGTTGTAATACGTGAGATCGAATCCTTTCTGTTTATATTTTTCAATAA
Source organism: Methanoregula sp. (assembly GCA_041645055.1). Taxonomy (GTDB): domain Archaea; phylum Halobacteriota; class Methanomicrobia; order Methanomicrobiales; family Methanospirillaceae; genus Methanoregula. Next base: position 1,713 of record JBAZQT010000110.1, read on the forward strand.
GTGCGGAAATTTCGTTTTTGGTCTTAAACGTGTACATATGAATCATTCCGCCATGTATCGCAAGCGGTGAGAGGATGTCAAGCACCCTGTCCATGCCATAAGGTGCCGGGGTGATCACCCGGTCGAATTTCTGGTGAGGAAGGAGATGTATGTCGCATGCATCCCCGTGGATAGTAGTGATATTTTTTCTGACCTTGTTGAGGCTGATGTTTTCTTCAAGCCAGGAATATGCATCAGGATTCTGCTCAACGGCTACGACCTGTGCCCCTTTTGCTGCGGCAGGAATGGCAAACGGACCTACGCCGCAGAACGGTACAAGGATACGTTCTCCGGGCTCTACCTGGTCGATGACCCGCATCCGCTCGTAAGAAAGACGTGTATTGAAAAAGACCCTGCTCACATCGAGGCGGTAAGAAAAACCGAATTCATGATGCAGCGTAACGGTAGTGTTGCCAGCGAGAATTTCATATCCTGCAGTTCTCTCCTCTCCTGCAACTTTGGATACCTTGTTGAGCACCGTGTAGATGTTCTTCCGGCGGGAAATGATCTCCTGTGCAATAATCTGCTTATAGTCCGAGAGTTGCTGCGGGATAGAAATGACAGCGATATCCCCGATTACCTCGAAATGATCAGAGAGAGAGCACAGTGCCTGATCCGGAATGATCCCCCGCAACTGTTCCTTAAGTTTCATGTTTGCCGGAATGTAGGTATGCAGTGTCAATAAACGCGATCGTTTTTGGTTTTTTATTTTTTTTGACCCATAGATTAATGAGCCATGACTTCCAGTTCCTCTTTCATGACACGGGTCCGTGGAATTGAAAGAATCCTTTCAGCGTATGCAACGGTGGAAGGGGCGGGTGTCCACCTGCACCGGGCATTCGGGTATTACGAGGTTCCGCAGTTTGACCCGTTCTTAATGCTGGATGATTTCCGCTCACCCCGCAATGAAGACTATCATGCAGGATTTCCCTCACACCCACACCGGGGGATAGAGACCGTCACCTACATGCTCAAGGGCAGAATTGAACATGCCGACAGCATGGGAAATTCCGGCAATGTCAATGCCGGAGACGTCCAGTGGATGACTGCAGGATCGGGAATAATCCATTCAGAGATGCCAAAGCCGGTGGATGGCCGGATGGGCGGGTTCCAGCTCTGGGTGAACCTGCCGCGGGCGAACAAGATGATGCAACCCCGGTACCAGGAAATCAAGAGCAAGGCTATTCCCATGGTATCCCCCCATACGCATGTCAACATAAAAGTGATCGCGGGAACGGTCTCGGGGGTAAAAGGTCCGGTGAAAGATATTGTGGCAGACCCCCAGTATCTCGATATAACCCTGGGTCCGGACACCACATTTACCCATTCGGTAAAGGACGGTTACAACGCCTTTGCCTATGTAATCGGTGGTGAAGGCACCTTTGATGCCGAAGAAGGATACCGGATCGGCAACCGTGATCTGGTCCTGTTCACTGACGGCAGCTCGATCTGGGTACGATCGTTTGAGAAAGGTTTCCGGTTCCTCTTTGTTGCAGGAAAACCCATCCGCGAACCGGTCGCATGGCGCGGACCGATCGTGATGAATACGACAGAGGAGATCCGGCAGGCTTTTGACGAGTACGAGGCAGGGACTTTTATCAAAAAGAAAGCGTAATACTCGCAATAACAAGGCGCTGCACCGTGAGTCCGAATTCTTTTCCGCCTGATGACGAACAGGTCACGTTTCTCATAAACGACGCACCGTTTCGCCAGATCACTGACGTGCCCGAGTACCGGTTTGATGATATCTGCCCCGATGATGTGGTAGTCGATATCGGTGCCAATGTCGGGGCGTTCTGTATCCGCGCCGCACGCATGTCCCGTAATGTAACTGCCGTTGAGCCGGTGACCGCTGCGCTGCTTAAGAATAATATCCGGACAAACGGTGTTTCTGTCCAGGTAATCGACGGGGCTCTTGGTGACGGGAAACCTGCTGAGATTTGGTGGGATGATTGTAAGGTTCTCACGCCAACGTTCACCCTGCGCAGGATCTTTGAGATGGCCGGGGGCTGCGATTTTTTAAAATGCGATTGTGAGGGAGCGGAGTGGTTGATCAATCCCTCATATCTTTCTGGCGTCAGGAGGATTGAGATGGAACTGCACCAGCCGCCGATCGGAAACCGCCCGAATCCGGCTCTCCTGGACTACATCGGGAAGCACTATACTTTTGAGATTGACAGGAAACCCGTGCATGCAGCACTTGGACTGATGGGCATACTGCATGCAGTGCGGCACTGAGTCGATTCAGGCAGGCAGTCACGGGCCTTATCGTTGCAGAGGAATGATCGATATCATATTCACAAACCCCGGTAATAGCAGGAATGGATCTGACTAACCCTGCCCGGGGGTTCATCGCTCCCATGGATCCTGCGTGTTGGGATCAGATTATCATTCCTCATCAATGAACGGATATTCGGTCTCGTGATTTCCTGCCGCCCAAAAGATCAGTCTTAACAAATTCATGATCGGTTTTCTCTCCGATCCTTTTCGTTTAATAAACCCGAAAACATCGCTGCGATATGCCTCGTTTTTCACCGCGACACTATCGCGTTCTGAAAAAAAGATAAACGGCAGGGTAAATCCCACAGATCGCAGCGAACGGAGCAATTCGATCCCGTTCATTCCTGGCAAGTTATAATCAGATACGATTACATCCGCATGGTTGCGGGCAAGCCATGCGAGTGCTTCATCTCCTGAATATACAGGAAATACTGATACCTGCCCATATTTTTCAAAAATAGGGGACAGTAACGGGCACATGGTTGGATCTGCATCGACATACAACACCGTGATCATACATGTTCTTCGGTTGAACCGTGTCCTTTTCTTGCTTTAAGCCATCCGTCAAAACTACCAACAAGGGAGAGCACTGCGGGCATAATGAATATCGCACCGATCAGGGAGAACCCGACGGCAATCAGGGTTGAGATGCCGAAGTTACTCATGATGGGGAATGTCGCAAGACAGAGTGCAGAGAACCCGATGAACGTGGCAAGGCCCGACACTGTGATGGCGCCGCCAATCTTCTGGACGCTTTCCTGGATGGCAGCAATCGGATCGTGCAGC
>JBAZQT010000041.1:0-27502 GCA_041645055.1 Methanoregula sp.
CTTCAGGGCAGCCTGCTGGTCGAGGATCCCGTAATTGCCCGAACTGTTATGGGGTGACTCAGCCGTCAGCTCCGGGTGTGCCATCCACCCGAGTGCCCCGAGCCGGTAATTGAGCGTGACGACAACAACCCCTTTGTTTGCAAGGGAGCTCCCGTCAAAGAGCGCCTGGGATCCCGCCCCGGTCTTCCACGCACCACCGTGGATAAAGACCATGACGGGTAGTTTTTCGTTTTGGTTCTTTGCCGGTGACCAGACATTTAAGGACAGGCAGTCCTCGCTCATGACCGGCATCACATCGAATTCGCCGGATTTCGGCTGGGGACATACGGCACCATACGCAGTCGCGTTCCGCACACCGGGCCATGGCTGCACCGCTGCCGGGGGTTTCCACCGGAGGTCCCCAACCGGGGCCGCTGCATAGGGAATGCCCCGGTAGACCGTAATGCCATTCTCCGTTGTTCCCTGGAGCGAGCCGGCATCGGTTATTACAACACCAGCCCCCGGTGAAACCGGGCCGGGCTCAGGATTGTTCTGGATGCACCCGGCAACCAGTACGAGACCGGCAATCAAAAAAAATATCCGCAAATAAATTGCCAAATCCGTAATTTTCCCAGCGGTTGTCATAGATATCTGATTTTTTCGGTTAGGTTGTGACGACATTAACCTGTCGGATTTTACCGGGGAATGATCCCGTTTTACTTTTTCTCCGCACCCATGGGGATGATATCGCAGCACCAGCCCCGCCCGACCGCGAAGCCCCGGAGCCAGGGATTCCGGAGCACACCAATTTCAATAAGGGATCGCTTTTCGGGAACCGCTGAACGCGAGGGGTAAGAGGACGGTCCATCGACAAACTTATCGAAGGGTGGCTTTCCCCTGCTCTTTGGAAAAAAACATACGATAAAATTCCAGATACACATCCTTTTTAATTCTCACAGCCTAACAGAAAAATACCGGAACGCATCGGAGTAACCGCTTTTACTTTTCCAAGGGAGAATTTTTGTGAAGTTCCAGAATATGTTCATCATTCTCATCTGCCTGTTGTTCCTGGCAGGGCTTGTAACCGCACAAGAGACTGCTGCATCAGAAAGTGGCATGGTCTCTTCTGACCGTTGCAGTTCCATGTACAATCTCCAGGAAGCAAACCGCCTGCAGATACCAGGACCCAGTATTGTCGACATCAACGAAGAGACCGGCAACATCCTGGTGAGGGGGCCGCTACCCCTGATTGTCCGGGACAACATCGGCAATTCGGGCGGTTGCAGGGACCAATCGAAATGGGTGTTTGCTTACGATGGTATCAATGAGATGTTAAAGCACGACAAGGCCTTTGTCCCGGATTACCTGAAGGGAAGCAGCAAGGGATCCAAACTGACTGCACAGCTCCAGAATTTTGATCTTAAGGATTACAAAGTCATTGATATCAGCCTCCTGAATACTGACGGAAATATCAATTTGTTTGAAGCCGAGAACCGGTCATTTGGTGGCAAGCCGGCCTGGTGTTCGATGAATATCCCGGAGGGATCTCTCAACGGGCAGCCCGCAGGTCTCATCCAGTCGCCGGTCGCCAGCTGTGCACCCGGCCAGGATGCATGCATCCTGCAACAGATGAAACAGGACTCTGCAACCACCTGCAGCTATGCCAATCTTATCAGTGAAATGAACACCCTGATGAAAACAAAGGGAGACAAAAAGCTGCTGATTTACTACCACTGCCACCATGGGATGGACCGGACCGGCGGCGTCTCGATCGGGTATCTCTCAACAGCGTTCCCGTCCATCAGCGTGGAAGACGCCATCACGTTTGACAAATATCTTGGGGAAGATCATTTCGACCCGGCCAGGGTCCGGGACAAGGACGGGTGGCATTCGAACGATGATATGACAGCACTTGCCCGCATGTACTGCAATGTGACAACGAATTATAATCCCAAATGCTGGGCTCCCGAACCGGCCCGGATCAACCTCCCGGGCAGCGACACGCACAGCCACCTGCCGGGACAGGATGTTGCACCCGTTGTCACACAAGTCCCCGCCCCGACATCAACACTTGCGCCCGCCCCGGTCCAGACACCCGTGCAAAGAGAGAGGTATAATCCAACTAAGTCCAGCACGGTGAATTTCTAACATTTTTTTTTGTAACTATTCAGCCGGTTCGGTGAGCGCAAGGAGGAGTAAATGGATTTTCCTGGAACGCGCCGACAAGCGATGCGAGAACCGGCTGAATAGTTACCATTTTTTTTGTGTACCAGTATTTGTGGGGGAATCCGGTTTCTCTCCTCCATATCACTCGTATAGAGGGTGTGCGAATATTCCATCAGGACCATGAAGGATACACCTGAAACACTGGACCTGCTGCGGGGCATGAGGCACGAGCTTAAGGAACGGTTCATTCCGGTGCCGTTCTGCCCTGTTTTTTCGTGCCTCTCTGGAAAACCCGACCCTCATATTCGTGTTCTGTTGGCATTTCCGGGTGCCGGTTGGGGTGAAATATGAGGCAAAAACCGGCTTGATTGTAACACAATCAAGGGCCATTCTGCGGGGTCGATTCCAGCCCAATTTCGCCAAACGGGGCTATTTTCAGGCTTATTTTCCACAAGAACTGAAAACGAGCATTATACGGGGTTTTCCGGTATCGACCGGGATCGGAAAACCGGGATCGGAGCCCGATACGAGGTTATTTTCCCCGGGGGAAAAGGCTCTTTCGTACCATGGTATCCTGGTCGTATAAGGCCCAGGCCAGCCGGGCTACCCGGGGCCATTTTTATCTGGCCTCCGTTGTGGAATATTTCGGGAGGCCGCTGGTTTTTGGTGCCGGGGAAGAGGTGCACATGGTTAATTGAGAAATAATTGCACGTGGTTTTTTGTCGTTCTCGCAAAGGATAATCCGCAAGCGGAAGAATGACGGCGGCAGAACTGACAGGGATGTACCAGGAGATGGTAACAAAATGATTAGGGGAAACGAAAATCCCCCAAAAAGACCGCCCCGTTCAGGCATTTTCCACGCGACCCCGCTCCCGGAAATCCCATTCCAGGAGAAGGACTGCGGCGATCATGAACCCGCCAAAGACCACCATGGCCGGGCCTGCCATCACCCGGTCATTCCCGGCTATGCAGATTCCCATGATAACAGGGCCGAAAAATCCCCCGAGCGTCCCCAGGGCATTCACAAGAGCGATCCCGCCCGAACCATCGATCTTCCGCATCCGTTCTGTCACGATTGCCCAGAAGATCGGGACCCCCGAATACATCCCGGCCGCAGCAACCGTCAGAGACGCAAGCGATACGAACGGGTCTGTTGAGAGCGCGTTTATGAAAAAGCCGGCAGCCGCGGCGGCCCAGGGGAGAATTATGTGATACTTCCGTTCGCCGGTTGCATCGGAATGATGGGCCCAGAGGAGCATGCAGGCAAGGGCACAGAGGTACGGTACCGTGGTAAGGAAACCGACCTGGGTATGACTTGCATTGAAGCTGAAGGAATGAATGATCTGCGGCAGCCAGAATACGATCGCGTACCCGCAGGCCATCTCGCAGAAAAACGCTAGCCAGAGCCGGTTGAACGTGGGCAGGGAAAAGAAGTGCCCGGGAGTCCTTTTCTCTGGGATGCCGTGGGACTCCCGCTCCGACTTCACCGTGGTTACCAGCCATTCGCGTTCGTCGGCTTTTAACCACTTTGCCTCTTCTGGCCGGTTTGTCAGGAACTTGTACGAGAACACGCACAGGACGATTGCCGGGATGCCTTCGAGGATGAAGAGCCAGCGCCAGCTGGCAATATCCATCCAGGTGACATTATCAAGGATCAGCGTGGAGAGGGGAGCCCCGATGATAATGGCGAGGATCTGGGCTGCATAGAGATAACTCATGCACCGGGCCAGGTCACGGCCCCTGAGCCAGAGCGAGAGGTAAAAGACAATGCCCGGGTAAAAACCGGCTTCGGCAATTCCCAGGAGAAGCCTCAGTACCCCGACATCGAAAGCGCTCCTCGCAAACGAGAGGAGGACAACAATGATCCCCCAGGTCAGGATGATGCGGGACAACCAGATCTTTGCCCCGTACCGCTCCATCATCCGGTTGCTCGGGTATTCGAAGATAACATACCCGATAAAAAAAATTCCCGACACCAGGCCGAATATCACCGGTGTGATTCCAAGGTCGGGGTTCATGGTCAGCGCCGCAAATCCCAGGTTCACCCGGTCGATATAGTTGACAACATACAGGATGAGAATCAGGGGAAACAGGCGGACTATGACTTTTTTTATGACCTGATCCCCGTAATCCGGAACGGGGGCAGCGTCCTTCCCGCATAAGTTCATGTGAAAATATAATCTCCACATGAGTCTGGATAAGTACGGCGATGAGTGAAAAAAAAATTTCATTCACGGATTCCTTTTTGGAGACCGGCGCGGATAGTGTATTGTTTTTCCCTGCATTCGATCCCGGCCCACCAGCCGGATCGTTCTGCCCGGTGCAGCCGGCCCTCTCCGGTTGCCCGTGAGGAGGAAACGGGAAGCAGGTACTCGTGACAAAGACACATGAACCGAAAAGATCGGGCGGGACTGCACAGTGCTGTTTCCGGGCAGTGATTGCCTGCCTCATTCTTCTGGCAATTACAGTCCTGCCGGCAGCTGCATCTCCCGGTGCTTCTGAAACTCCGCTTCCGGCTATCCATATCCTTGCAACCGGAGGGACCATTGCGGGAACGGCACAGGATTCAACCGATCTGCTCAGGTATACACCGGGGAATCTGGGTGTGGAGACACTCATCTCAGCGGTACCGGAGATCCGGGATTTCTCCCGCGTTACCGGGGAACAGGTCTGCAATATCAACAGCGACGACATAACCCCGGCAATCTGGCTGAACCTGTCCCGCCGGGTCAATACCCTGCTTGCGGCCCCGGAGGTGGACGGGATCGTGATCACCCACGGGACCGACACGCTGGAAGAGACGGCATATTTCCTCAATCTCGTAACAACCAGCGACAAGCCCGTGGTGATCACCGGCTCAATGCGCCCGGCAACCGCGATCTCCGCTGACGGCCCGCTGAACCTGCTCAATGCCGTACAGCTGGCCGGCAGCCCGATGGCCCGGGGAAAGGGTGTGCTCGTGGTCCTCAACGGGGAGATCAACGGGGCACGCGATACCACCAAGACACACACCCAGTCGGTGGATACGTTCCGTTCGCCGGATTTCGGGCGCCTGGGGTACATGGAGGACGGCCGTCCGGTACTGTACCGGATATCCGCCCGGAACCATACAACCTTCTCCGAGTTCGATGTATCCGGGCAGACCACGCTGCCCCGGGTGGATATCGTGATGACCTACCCGGGCATGGATGCGACCGCCATCAAGGCATTCGTCCAGAGCGGCACGCAGGGCATTGTCATCGATGCCATGGGAAACGGGGAGTACCCAAAAACCATCTCCCCGGCCCTGGAGTCGGCTGCACAAAAGGGTATCCCGGTCGTCATCTCCTCCCGGGCCGGTTCGGGGATAACCACTGCCCATAACCCGCTGTTCATCCCGGCCGATACCCTGACGCCCCAGAAAGCCCGGATCCTCCTGATGCTGGCCCTGACAAAGACGAGCGACCGGGACAGGATTGCAGAGATGTTCGCAAGGTATTAGGGCAGGGATTTTTGCAACAGCGGCCGAACGGGAACACGAACACAAAAAAGCCCGGCGGTAACTGCAAAAAAAGTCGCAGTCATCGCCACGTATATTTCCCCGGTTGATAAACGAGTGACTATGAAACGAAACCCTGCCGGCCTGTGGATCCTGGCATCCATAGTCATTGCCTTTGTCCTGATCCCCGGCTGCACCGGCCCGTCGGAAAAATCTGTCGTGAACACTTCCCCGTCCGGTACCCCGCAGGACACAACACAGATGCCTGTGGTAACTGCAACAATACATTCCGGGAATGCACCGGCAGCACAGTCCGTGCCAGCGGCAAACAACCGGTTTGCCTTTGACCTGTACGCAGCCCTTGCCAAAAACCCGGCAAACGTCGGTCAGGACCTCTTTTACTCCCCGTTCTCCATCTCATCCGCCCTTGCCATAACCGGGGAAGGGGCGAAGGGAAAAACGGCTGACGAGATCTTCATGGTCTTCTACCTGCCGAAAAACGATACGGTGCGCGAGGAGGGCTTTGCCCGGATCAACGAGGGGATTAATTTCGGAAATGCAGGATACACCCTCCGGACCGCAAACGCGCTCTGGGCGGAGAAGAGTTATCCCTTCCTCCCGGCATTTACCGGGATTGCCCGGAAGTACTATTCCGCCAATGTGACCAGCCTAGACTTCAAAAATACCCCGGAGGATTCCCGGGCAACGATCAATGAGTGGGTTGAACAGAAGACCGAGAACAAGATCCGCGATCTCCTGCCACCGGGAAGCATCGATCCCCTGACCCGGCTCGTCATCACCAACGCAGTCTACTTCAAGGGGACCTGGGTCCGGCAGTTCGATGCGAACAAGACCATGGATGCTGATTTCCGGACCGGGACCGGAAAAACAGTGAACGTCCGGATGATGCAGGACACCGGTGAAGATGCACGATACCGTTACGCAGAAACCGACAGCGTCCAGTATATCGAGCTGCCCTATGCCCATAAAACCGGAAAAGCCTTATCGATGGCAGTTATTCTCCCCAAAGGCGATGACCTCAAACCCGCCGAGGCGGTTCTTAATGAAAGCAACCTGTCAGCACTGCAGGACTCTGCCAGTTCCCGGCGCGTGAAGCTCTACCTCCCGAAATTCCGGATGGAAACCAGGTACGAGCTGCCCGATACCCTGAGTGCTCTGGGGATGCCCACGGCATTTACTCCGGGAGCTGCGGATTTCTCCGGCATGGACGGGACAAAGAACCTTTTCATCAGCGAGGTCATCCACAAGGCGTTTATCGATGTGAACGAGGAAGGTACCGAGGCTGCCGCTGCAACGGGGGTTGTCATGACCGAGAGAGCCATTGCCCCGGGCGGAAGTCTGCCGGTCTTCCGGGCCGACCACCCGTTCGTGTTCCTGATCCAGGATAAGGAGACCGGAACGATCCTCTTCATTGGTCGGGTGGCAGACCCGGCCGGCTCCTGATCTTTTTTACCGGTTCCGTACCGTTCCCGTATTTGAGGTGGGGGAAGATAATTCACAGGTTTCCCCGGGACCTGCCCGGTAAAACCGGTTGCCCTCCAGCGGACATCTCGGATGGCTTTTACGTTATCCACCGGAAATAATTCCAAAAACATTATTGGGGTCCGGGAGGTCTCACAGATCCTTTGGCAGGGGAAGACCCTGGGCGCGAAGGAAGGAGAGCTTATCCCAGTAACCACGCTGAAAGACGATCCGGTCGTCAATGATATGGAAGAAGCCGCAGCCCCGGAGCCCGAGCGGGTCACGCCATTCAAGGATTGCCCATTCGCCGTCTTCGAACAGGTTCTCAACGATACAGATCATTTTTACCGATGCAAACGATTCTGCAAACATGCGGCGGATGGCCTCGCGGCCTTCAACCGGCGACTCGGCTACCTGGTGATTGATCGCATCTTCCGCGTACAGACGGGAAAGGGCATCGACATCGGCCCGGTTGAATGCTTCAACAAAGGCACGGACTACCTGGCGTGGCTGCATAAGAAAAATCCCGGGAAATTGTTTAATCCAGGGTTCAATAACAATATCGGTTTCTGGATCCATTATAAATTTATTTTTGGAGGTATGGGGACACCTGCCGGAGTCATCCCGAAGAACCCAGGTAACGGAAGCAGAAATTGGATGATAACGATAACGTGAGGGGACTCGCCCTTTGCAATCGTGAGAGGATTACAGGCCCCGACCCTTTATTCCTACCCGTACACCTCCGGCAAAAACTCCCGGATCCCCCGGTGGTTCCACCCGGAGAAAAGGCCGGGCTTCGTGAACTGCTCCCGAATGAATCCGACCGCCTCGTCCCGGGTGGCAAACCCGCAAGCGGTCAACCCATCTCCCCCCGTCCCAGGTCCAGTGCCGGAACCAGAAGCACTCCGGGTCCCAGGTAGCGAGGAGGTCCGTGCCGTTTTTTTATGAGCGAGCCGTCCCGGATGCTGTACCGGAGCGAGCGGAAGAGGATGACCGAGCTCGCGGGGTCCGGGGCGGGGGTCGTGAGGGGGAACCACCAAGCTGGAATTATGTTCAACCGGAATGTTACGCAACTGTGGACTATATTGGATCCATGTCGCAAGCAAAATACAAAATAGCAGTAGTAGAAACGCGCAGATTATTATTACTCCTGAAACGGTATATTTTTGTTATTATAAAGTTCCCCTATTTATGTTTTCTAGTCCGATCATCTACACGTTTTTTCTGAAATTGCAACTGTTAGGATTTCGGCACATAACTTTAAAATATGAGTATTATAAATCGATCAGTGGGAATAACCGGTGGTTGTCCCAAAAGAAGTGGACGGGGTCGCCCCAGGTCAAATGCGGCTGAACCCTGTCCTGCCCGTAGGCACGAGAAGATTGTCTTCTGATAATATTAAGATTTTCCCGTGCCGGCGAGCGTAGCGAATGAAAGGAGATGAAAAAATGCAACTACGCAAGATTGGTGTCGTCCTGCTGGCATTACTGCTGGCAGCGATGGCGACGGTACCGCTCGTTAGTGCCGATGAAAAAAGTCAGGTCCATACTGCTGATGAAATGAAAATTCGGGAACTCTTTAAACCAATTGATAAAGAAATCCATCTGATAATATCAGAAGAATCCCTCGTGTCCAACCTAACAGGTTCGGAAAAACCATCGAATTCTGTATCGAAGATTCTCTCGAAATATGATAAAAATTTAGAGAACATCATTGAACTTCTGGATAAGAACACCAATGTTTACCTTGATAATACAAACAGATCTTTGTTAAAAAGGGTGATCATTACTGAGCATTTCAAACGAGTATCCAATGATATGGTATTAGAAAAACGAGGTCTGAAAATCGAGGATGCAATCATTCTCAAACCAACCATCCTGGGTATCGTGAATAATACCAACGATATCAACAGGATTCAGAGGGAATCTTTACGGACGGATACATTTATTCTTGCCCAGAGTTCTCCTGACATTTATGGAGGGACCGGCATAGATGATGCAGGTCTGCCATACTCAGTTGAAGGAAATAATAATCTGTACCAGGTAATGACTTGGCAGAGCTCTCCGGTTACCTACCGTCTTTGTTATAATGATGAAGATCATCCGTACCCGAATCTGAATGTCGAATATGATGCATACAGACGTATTCAATACGGAACCCTTCTGGATTATGCCCAATTCGAAGTATCATCTTCTGATATCCATTACAGCCTTAGCTGGAGTGACTCGCGTACCTATGGATACCCGGCAGGAAATCACGGCAATGTGTATAGGCCAAAGGGTATGGTGATGTATGTTGCAAATATCTGGAATCACGATATCAGTACGACAAACAACAATCCGGGTATGGGACAGATCGTGATGTCAGTCCCATATATTCCCCAATAATCTTTTTTATTAAACAACGAATATGGACAATAAGACGAGGATTATGATGAATTGCCGGAACAACAAGAAAAAATCCTGGATCTTTTGGTTTTTAATGTTAACACTTACATCGGCAACACTTCTGACAACAGGATGCATTCACCCTGAGCAACCGGGATTTCGGATGGATATCTGGGTCCTGAAGACCGATTCCAATGGTACTATGGAATGGATGGCAACCATCAATGACGATCCGAATAACCGGGGAGAGAGCATAATCCAGACTTCAGATGGCGGATATGTTATTGCAGGGACGGGGACGGATGTACTGCAAAAAGGCCCGGTTCCGGCTATCTTCAAGCTTGACCGCCATGGCAGCGTCAAACCGGTCATTCATACCGGCACTTCACCGGATTACGGCAGTTCAATAACTACAACACCGGATAACGGGTATGTCCTTGCAAGTTATTCGGGGATCCTGTCCAAAGTGAATGATAACGGAACGGTTCTCTGGACTCTTCCACTCCATGAAGGACTGGACTGGTGGAAAGTTACCGGCATTCCCGGTGGGGGATTTGCGGTTGCAGGGGGTAACAAGGTCGTTCGGATTGATGAGACCGGGAAAATCCTGTGGATTGCACCAATGGGCAATAACCGGAATGCCAGCATAATTCTTGGTGAGCCGGACGGGGGAGTTATTACCGGGGGAATCTCGGGTACGAATGTATGGGTTGCCCGATTCACGAATCAAAGCAAACAAGTATTCGAGACAACGATCGAGAGTACTTCACCTGCTGCGCTATATACGCTATGGATTTCACCGGCCGGAACCTATGAGATCATCTATGGTTCGACAGAATATCGCGGAGACGAGATTCACGGCAGATGGATTTCAAACACGAGCCGGGTCTCGCTTGCTGCTGATGGCAGGATAATCAAAAAACAGCAGGCAAATGCCTCCCGCATTATTACCGCGACCGATGACGGGGGATATGCCTGTTCGGGATTTGCCGTCCCGGAATTTACTGAATTTAAACAGCAGGGCACTTCGGACTCACCTCTCCGGCTCGTGAGAACAGACCGGGAAGGGAATCAATTCGCAGACATAAATTATAAGATTGGAAACAATGGAGTGGTATCCTCGATTATTCAGACTGATGACCGTGGATTTGTTATCATGGGGAGGAGAAATAACCGCTGAAAGGGGACACGCGGGGGTTCTGCTGGCAGGGCCGGGAAGGAGATGCCGGAGAAATCCAATCTACGGCCGGATAAAAAATTTCACGCAAGGTTCGATCAATCCGGATCAGAGTTCCGATCAAAATTCTGATCACGATGAAAATATTCCTGCCACCTGGATACGGGATCTCCTAACCTCCCGTGCCTCACTCTAACGCACACTCCTCCCAGACTACCTCCAAAATACACACTCTACGGGCCCGGATTGCCTCTTTTGGATAGGAAACCATGACAGTTTCGCGAAAAACCAGGATAGTTTCCGGGGATTCACAGTGTGAATATCCGGGTTTTTACGTTGCAGGGACACCATGTCCGGGACCAGGACAATATGGGAGAGTTTGGAAGGAAAATCTCCCCTCCGGCAGGGTATGGCAGGCAACCACCCGGATGAAGATATGACCCCCGAAGGGCATTTTCCGGATTTTACGTTGGAGATGATAGTGACTTAAGGTCGTATTTCCATCGGATACCGTCGGTGACCAGTGTGTCGAGATCTCACTAAGTGACCTGCACTCCCCCGACCTCTACTCTCCGACGGAGGCCCTCCACCAGGAACCCCCCCGGCACCACCCAAACAACACTATTTCCCGGAAAACCGACACTGTTTCACCCATTTTTCCTCATTCTCACGTCGGAGATGGATGACAGGATTTAGCAGCATTTGGATGGCCGTTCGTCCGGAAACCAGGCCGGGGTAGCGGAAAATGAAAGGAAGGCCTGTTTTGGGGATCGGGCTCACGCCGGAGAGGGGTTTTCTCCGGCTATGACACCGGTCCCGGCATCGTCCCAGCCCGGCCTGCTTCCGTTCCTGACAGTTGGCGGTTGTATCGCCATTATGGGGATCCTGGCCGGGAACCGCCGCAACTGATCTTTTTTCTCCCATGCCACAACGATCACCGGATGGGCCGGGGTATGGCAGAAGGCAGGAGTAAACCGGGATTCCGGAAACGAAATGTCCCCGGAGTGCCGGCCGGCAAGGTCAATGCATTAATATTCATCCCGGCTAACTTCACACATAGGATCATGGATGCTCTCGCACTCCTACGAAAACATGAACCGGTCATAAAAAAACGGTTCGGTGTCTCGAAGATCGGGATCTTCGGCTCATTTGTTCGCGGAGAGGAGCGGCCGGACAGCGACGTTGATGTGCTGGTTACGTTCCGGACGGGTGAAAAAACATTCGATAATTATATGGGCTGCAAATTTTACCTGGAGGATCTCTTCGGGCGCAAGGTCGACCTTGTGATGAAGGGGTCGATCAAGAAGCGGCTGAAACCCTACATCCTCGGCGAGGTTGTCTATGCGTAGATCGCATCTCCATTTTCTCGATGATATCAAGGAAGCCGCAGGAAAGATCCTGGATTATTCAAAAGGAATGTCCTACGAACAGTTCCTTGCAGATCACCGCACCCAGGATGCCGTGATCAGGAATTTTGAAGTTATCGGTGAGGCGATAAAGAACCTGCCCGAGGATGTCAAGGCCCGCTACCCGGCTGTCGCGTGGAAACAGGTAGCCGGGCTGCGGGATGTTATTGCCCACGGCTACTTTCACATCGATTTTGAAGTTATCTGGGAGATAGTTTCCAACAGGATTCCAGCATTTAAGAAAGATATTGCAAAGATCCTGCGGGAAGAGACGCGACGCGAGAAAGAAGATCTAACGTAATGCTTTCATTTCTCCGTCAGTCAACATCTGCGTTCAGGGGCACCCCCCGCTCCACCTAAAACCCGGGGGGTGGCCGGTTCTTTGTAACGGACCAGCCTTGAGCCGGCCATAGCATGCCATTTGGCAATTGCCCGGAACATGAACGGGCATGCACCGAAGATTCAGAGAATGGTCCGGAAAATGCTCAACACATCCGTAACCGGAAGGCAGGGCCGATCATCCCACCATTGCCCTAACCCTTATTCTCCCAAAAACCGAATCACTACCTATTGTGAAAAAAGCGGTTCTCATCCTCATTTTGATCGCATGCATCCTTCTCGCCGGATGTACCACCCCTGCCCCAACCGGTACAACCTCAGCGGATACGAAGACCACGCAGGCAATTGTCGTGAACGAGTCCATCCGTCCGGGTGATGATTTCTACACGCACGTGAACGATGCATGGCTCAGGAGCCATCCCATCCCGGCAGACAAGAGCGCCTATGGATCCTTTTACGAACTGATGGACAAGGTCGACAATGATCTCCTTGCCCTCTCCCTCAAAGCCGAGAATGTTTCATCAAAGGACGGGGACCGGAACCTCACCCTCATCGGGCAGTTCTACCGGTCCGGGATGGATACCACCGGGATCGAAACGGCGGGGCTTGCTCCCCTCAAAAACGATCTCGCGATGATCGACGCCATCAGTTCCCGTAAAGACCTGACGAATACGACCGTCACTCTCCTGGTAAAAGGATCCGGGCCTCTGTATTCTTATTTCGCCGAATCGAATCCCCGGAACAGTACCGAGATTGTTCCCTGGTTCTACCAGGGCGGGCTCGGGATGCCGGACCGGGACTATTACCTGAGGAACGATACAAAGAGCAGGGAACTCCAGGATACATACAGGGCTCATATCGCCAACGTATTTGTCCTGATGGGCGAGCCGGCCCAGCAGGCGGCAACGGATGCAAAGACGGTCTACGCTATGGAAGAGACCCTTGCCCGGAGCCATTTCACGTCCGAAGAGAACCGGGTTCCGGAAAAGACCTCCAACATCTACCCGCTCAGGGAGCTGCAGGAAAAATATCCGGCCATCGGGTGGGATTCCTTAAGCACCATCCCGGGTTCGGGACCGGTCAGCGTCGTGGAGGTCTACCAGCCGCGGTACGTCGAGGGACTGAACACGCAGCTCCAGACCGCACCGCTCGATGACTGGAAAGTCTACCTGCGATACCATCTCGTCGATGGTTCATCCCCGTATCTCAGCGCACCGTTCGAGAACGAGAGTTTTGCATTCTACGCTAAGACACTCTACGGTACCGAAGAGATGAAACCCCGGTGGAAACGCGTCGTGACGGTGGAAAGCAACCAGCTCGGCGATCTGGTGGGCCGGGAATATGTTGCAACCTATGTCGATCCCCGGACACGCGGCATGGTGACCGGGATGTTCTCCTCGATTCGGAAAACGTTTGACGGCCGGATCGAGAACCTGACCTGGATGGGGAGCGAGACAAAAGCAAAGGCCCGGGAGAAACTTGCGGTCATGGGCCAGAAGATCGGGTATCCCGACCAGTGGATGGATTACTCAGGTCTTGAGCTCTCGGACTCGTATGTCAATAATGTCCGCTCTGCGTCCGCGTACACCTTTATCCACGGGCCGGAGGGACTCGATAAGATCGGACAGCCGGTGAACCCGGACAGCTGGTTTATAGCACCGCAGGTCGTGAACGCATTTTACGACCCGACAAAAAACGAGATGGTATTTCCTGCTGCGATCCTACAGCCCCCGTTCTTTGACCCGAACGCAGATCCCTCGCAGAACTACGCGACTATCGGCTGGGTTATCGGCCACGAGATGACGCACGGTTTCGATGACCAGGGACGGCAGTACGACAAGGACGGGACCTTACATGACTGGTGGACAGAAGGAGATGCGAAGAATTTCAACAACCGGACGGCCATGCTCGTTACCGAGTACAACAACTTCGAAGTTCTCCCCGGGCTCAACCTGAACGGAAACCTGACGCTCGGCGAGAATATCGCAGACTTCGGTGGCCTGACGCTCGCATACCATTCCTGGAAGGACAACACGGACCCGTCACCAGGAACGGCGGCTGTCAGTCCATCAGACCGGCAGTTTTTCACCAGTGCGGCAACCATCTGGAGAGAGAATGCACGGGATGATGCAACGCGCCTCTGGACCTTGACCGATCCCCACAGCGCAACCAGGTACCGGGTGAATGGCGTTGTCTTCAATATTCCTGAGTTCTACGAGGCATTCCCGGAGGTCAAGCCCGGGGATGCATTATACCGGAACGTGACCGATCGGCCGGTCATCTGGTAACTTTTTTTAAACTGCGAAGAGATGTTAGTGCCGGGGCTTTTGGGACTTGGGTTAAATTCACTTACCGGATCATCTGGGAGCGGAACCGGAAAACCCGGGCGCCCCCTTCCCAGACCCGGTGCCGGAACCAGAAAGCAGACCGGATCCCGGGCGGGGAGGTCCGTGCCGTTTTCGATGCGCGAACCGTCACGGATGCTGCACCGGAGCGAGCGAAAAGAGGATGGCGCAGCTTGCGGGGACGGGTGCGGGATTATTGTGTTAGATAACCGGAATACTTTCACCTCCCGGGCACAACGTCTAAATATTATCGTTCAATATAATGAACATATGTTCAAAAACATGAACATACTCGTGACTCCCGCCTTTGAGACCCTCACATTTCTTGGCCGCAACTACCGGAACAGTTTCTATGTCCGGGAACTTGCGAAAAGGCTCTCCATCAGTACCGGCTCTGCGAGCAACCAGCTCCGGACTCTGGAAGAATCGGGTTTTGTTAAAAGCGAGCAGAAAGGAAGAACCCTCCTGTTCCGCGCCAATATTTCAGATCCACTGGTACGGGAAGTAAAAATTTTTGCATCCCTGCTGGAGCTCTCTCCACTTATCACCGCCAGCAGGGATAGTATCGTACGGCTGATCCTTTTTGGCAGCTGTGCGTCCGGAGAGGATACTGATGAAAGCGATATCGATCTCTTCATCGAAACGACCGACCGGACTATGGTCCGGAACCTGATCTCGCAGTATGAGCCCGGAATACCCCGGAATATATCTCCTATCATCGTCTCACCGGAAGAGTCAGTACAGCTCCGGACCCGTGACCGGCCACTCTTCGAACGTATACAGTCCGGAAAAATCCTCGTGGGTGAGATGCTTTGAGGTACCGGTTCGATGAATGTCTGGAGCGGGGCAAGATTGTAAAAATCCCGGCTGATCCCGCACTGATAGCAAAGGAGCTCCGGGAAGCTGAAGCAGATCTTACCGCTGCCGAGCGATCGCTTTTGGATCACCAGGAAAAATGGGCGATCATCCAGGCATATTATTCTCTTTTTCATACCCTTCGTTCACGGATATTTGGAAAAGGCTACCGGGAGAAGAGCCATCGCTGCCTGAAGTATGCTGTCGAGGCGCTGCTTGTTGATGAAGGTGAGATTGATTCCGTTGTCCTCGAACAGTTCCGTTTTGCCATGGACCTTCGCGAGGGAGCCGATTACGGGTGCATTTATGATGCTGATTCCGCCCGGATTGTGGTCTCGTCAGCGCGATCCGTGTTTGAGAGGGTCAGGTAGTGAAATAGTGGGGGAACGTGGTTTTCCCAACCAAAGCAGGTTTCCATGATCACTCCTTCCAGTACACCTCCGGCAAGAACTCCCGGATCCCCCGGTGGTTCCACCCGAAGAAGAGGCCGGGCTTCGTGAACTGCTCCCGGATGAAAACGACCGCCTCGTTCCGGGTGGCGAACTCGCGAGCGGTCAATCCATTTCCCCCCGTCCCAGGTCCAGTGCCGGAACCAGAAGCACGCCGGGTCCCGGGTGGCAAGGAGATCCGTGCTGTTTTTTATGAGCGTGCCGTCACCGGGATAATAGCGGAGCGAGCGGCAGGCAATGCTGTCGGTCGCAGGACCGGTCCCCCCGGGTGAGGCAATAGTGGACATGACACGGCCCGTACCATCAAAATGCCCTTGTAGGGCAACAGCGATTATGGTACAGGGGCATCTTATGGGAAGCGAAGCAGTATCCCTCAATACGGTTCTGGAATATGTCGATACGCTTGACATCGAAGACCAGCAATACCTCCACGAGATTATCCAGCGCAGGCTCATCGACGCAAAACGTAATGCTGTTGTCGGCCGGGCAAAACAGGCAAAATCCAGCGTGCAGAAAAAGACGAGCCGGAGCGGGACGGCAAAAGATCTTCTGGCGGATCTGAATGGTCGGGCTATCCGGAGTTGAGACCAAAAAAGAGTCATCGGTTAAAGACGGTATATTTTTTTAGTGAACGTTTCATCTAACCTGCCGGAACATCTCATTTTCCATCACTGTATTCCGACAGAGAACGTCCGGTATCGCACATTCCGGCCGAACCGGAACTATTCGGACCGTTATTTCCGCCCGGCATATGAATGGCTTGAGGAGGTGATCGGGTACTACCCGTTCTTCTTTTCCGTGGGATCCGACGAGGCTGCAATCAGGATGACCGGGTATGATGATAACTGGCGGGTCCTGACGGGTACCAGAATCATCAATGGAAAAAGAAAGAATAGTTATCGGAAAGCGGGAGAATTTCCCAATATCGCCCTGTTCTCGTTCGATCATATGGATGGCATCTTCATGGACTACGGGAGCTGGCATATCGCACTCAATGCCTGCATGAACGGCAGACACGTGACTGAGGCCGAAAGAAAAATGATCTTCAAACCGTCCTGGAGCCGGAACCGTTGGATCCGGGCAGCACTGACCGGCACTCATCCGGTCCAGCTGGCCGCCGCAGTTCTGCCGCTTAAGGAAGCAAAGCGTACGTATGTCCGGAACCTGAAAACAGGGAAAAGACTTCGTCTGATGGGATTTCCGGATCCGGAAGTGAAACGAATCCCGGTAATAAGCATTATACTTGATAATTAACAAACAAAAAATTGCCCCGGTAAATTGCAGGAAAAAAGGAAATTTTACCCAGGAATGAAGGAGTCTGTAATTCGATGGAAAAATTAAAAATGAACCATTATTATCCGGTGATTCTCATTTGCCTGGTTATCCTGGTAATTGCCGGAAGTTATTTTGTTTACCATGCGTATCTTCCGCCAGAAGATCTTCACCAGAACCAACCGCAGGATCCCGGGAGTACTCTTCAGCCAACACCCGTTATTCCGACACCGGTTCAACCAGACTCTCCATCCGTACCCGGTTCTATGCAGGATACCGAATCCGTATGCAATCATCAGGAGGTTGCTCTCCGGGTCCCTGTTCCGGTTGATACATCCATCCCGATCCAGGACCCGATGCCCGGAATCCGGTATTCCCTTGGCGTGGGCGATTCAGGCAGGACAATTGTACTCGGGAAGGGGGAAATTGTTGAGATCAACCTCGGGTATGCCACCGGACAACCATTTTATTGGATCGTCCCGGTCTCCGGGTGCGGGCTTGAGCTGCTGAATGACGGCAGATATTCCAATGGTGGCGATTTCTGGAACAATACCGGCAATTACCGTGCTCGGTACCGGGCGGTCAGCGTTGGGACATCGATACTTGACGGAAAATTAGTCTTGAAACCCGAGGAAGCCGGGGATCTCCGGTTTAATCTTACCGTGATCGTGAAGTAGACCCGGCAGAACACTCGTCGGCCCGGCAACTCCACGCAGAGCGTGGTGGGAGAGAATCGCAATATTTTTTCCGGCCGGGCCGTGCTCTTTTTTAATCAAACCGTGGTTGAAGGCCTTTCAACCAAACCTTGCTCGAATATTTTTACCGGAAACAGGGCCCTGCCTGAAATTTTTAATTCGACCTTGCTTAGAAATTTTCAGGCAGACCCGGCATGCAAAAAGGTAACCAGGTGTGCGCAAATCGATCTTTTATGAGGACGGTTGTTACCAGGATTGTGTTGCAGCGAGCAGTAGTTGATAGTCGGTCCCGGGGCCAGGCGTGTGAGCCAGTAAGGGTAATCGGAAACGGGAAGGATCGGTTCATTCCGGTGCCGTTCTGCCCTGTTTTTTTGGGCCCCGCCGGAAAACCCGACCCCCATATTCGCGTTCTGTTGGCAGTTCCGGGTGCCGGTTGGGGGATGTTGGGGGCAAAAACCGGGTTGGTCAGACCACCATTAAGGGCCATTCTACGAGGTCGATTCCAGCCGAATTTCGGCAAACGGGGCGATTATAGGGCGTATTTTCCACAGGAACCGAAATAGAGCGTTTTACGGGGTTTACCGGAATCGGCCGGGATCGGAAAACCGGAATCGGAGCCCGATACGGGGTTATTTCCCCCGGGGGGAGGGGCTCTTTCGTACCATGGTATCCCGATCATATAAGGCCCAGGCCAGCCGGGCTCCCCGGGGCCATTTTTCTGTGGAGGTTGGGGCGGGAGAAAACCGGGGCCTTACACTCATTGAGTGCAGGCAGGACACCAAGCCCTTCGATCCATCACTTCCCGTACACCTCCGGCAAAAACTCCCGGATCCCCCGGTGGTTCCACCCGGAGAAAAGGCCGGGCTTCGTGAACTGCTCCCGGATAAATCCAACCGCCTCGTCCCGAGTGGCGAACTCGCACCGGTCTATCCATTTCCCCCCGTCCCAGGTCCAGTGCCGGAACCAGAAGCACGCCGGGTCCCGGGTGGCGAGGAGATCCGTGCCGTGTTCGATGAGCGTGCCGTCCCGGAGGCTGTACCGGAGCGAGCGGAACAGGATAACCGAGCTCGCGGGGTCCGGGGCGGGGGTCGGGGAGTACAGGCTCGCGATATCCGCTGGTGTGCAGCCGGTAGTGTCCAGGATGGGATACTGGGAGTCCCGGGATCCGTAATTGTGGTGCCGGGTTGTCGCGTCACCGGGAGCCGCCGGGAGGAACGGCCGTACCTTCGCGGGCCCGTTTTTCTCCACCGGTTGGGCCGGGTTGCGTGCAGCATCCGGCCCGGGGCCGGGGGATTGCGGGTTGGGCCGGCTATGTACGCTGGCAGAAGGATCGGTCGGGATTTCCGGGCGGCAGGCTGCTTCATGCCCGGTGTCACATCCCTGCACCGGACTGCACGGGGTTATTGTTCCCGGGTCGCTGGTGGCCGCGTCCCTGGTCCCGATCCACCCCGGGAAATATTCCCGGATCTTCTGCGGGTTCTGCTCCGGAATTTCCGGGGGGCTTGTGGCTATGTCCCCGTTCCCGGACCCGCCCGGGAAATAATTACGGTTCACCGGGGGGTCCCGACCAGGCCCCAATCAAATCATTCATTTTTGTTCGTTACTTGTGCTTGAAGACATTACGCAATAATTATCAAAAATCTAATATCGACTAATATCTAAAACACTATGTTAATTTATTCGAAAATATTTGAATTACACGTCCAATAGAACCTAATTCTATTACTTTAGAAAATTTCGGAGTTATTGAACTTTTATTTCTTTCTATTATTTCAGTAATATCCTGATCCGAAAACCATTTCGTATAATATTGTGTAGTTTGAAATTCATGTTTAATATCATCAAATGCGTTTTCATCAATTGGTCCCGTGATATCTGTCATCGCCGAATAGATCGGTCTTGCATGAATCCACGCATCGCTACTATAAAGAGAAATAAAAACACTCCCATCATTTTTTGATATCTCTAACATCTTCTTTATAATTGCATCTCGATCTTCAGGGAGAACAATTCCTAAGGTATTCAACATACAGAACACAATATTTCGTGATGAACGAATATTGCATTTATTATTTTCAAATTTTTCAAAGTCAATATTTTTCGCATCTTCATTGATAAAAAAAACTTTATTTTTTATCAAACTGTTTAAAGAATTATTTTCTTTTATTTTCTTTTTTGATTTTTCTATCATTTTGGTCGAAAAATCGACACCGATAATTTTTCTTATTTTTCTAAGTTTTTTATTCGATTCGTGCTTTTGAAGATCAAGAAGAAATTTTTGTAAAAATCTTCCCGTGCCCGATCCGATTTCGATTAGTGAGATATCTCTCGGGTCCGAATTTTCTAAATACTTATCAACTAATTCCAAGAGAGATAGTTCTTCTAAATTCTGATATTCTTTCACAATTTCGTTATTTGTTAATGAAATACATTTATCATATTTTTCTGAAATAATATCCCAGCGTTCTTGAGAAAAAGTTAAAATATTATCCTGGTCACTCACATTCATCGGATCGTTATCTGGGACCATTTGATTAAAAATTAATGTATATTTATTTTCTTTGTTAATACCCCCAAGGGAATTCGAATGAATAGGTAACGGATATGAGACACTTGTGTCTTTTTGCGGGGGAGATTTAATTTCAACATTTAATTCAGGGTTAATCTGAGGCCCTTCGTATACTCTATTCTCAGGAAAAGATTTTTGGGCGATATTTGGTTCATTAAATAAATATTTTTCAACGGAAGTATGCAAAAAAAGATCTTTTATGCGTTTAGTCGCTTCGATACAAGGGATTCCACCCTTGTCATCAACATAGAAGCCGACGGTAGGTTTTTGCTCACCATCCAATAAAATAAGCATCGACCTATTAAGATGGTCATTATTTTCAATATAATCACAATGAATTATTTCGTAGTGGGTTATATGGCAGGTTTTACAATGATAGTGCCCTTTTCCCTCAAGACATAAAGAACTCAATGTTTCATCATGGATATGTTTGTGTTCTGGCACAATTGTTTTTGGATTAATATATCGTGTTAATTTAAAAATTTTAGATTTTGCATTTGTGCATAAACATTTATCATCCTTGAAATATCGTTCCACTTCGAATTTTTCGTATTCAGTATACGTTCCACACCAAATTAATGAACACCCATTGTGGGCACTCCACTTCAGCTCATGATATTTTTCAAGGAGCTCTCGTTCGCCATGGATAATAATTGGACATTTCATTTGATGTTTTATTTTACTTTTAAAAACAATGATTGTGGCTAGAGTGAGAATACAAAAACTTGAAAGTAGAATGAATAAATCAATAAAAATTTCTTTTTGGGTAGATTCTTCCTGCAATGCAAGAATTAATCCGGAAAACCCAAAAATAATACAAACAGCTGCTTCATTTGAGAATATTTTTGAACTAACAGTTTCAGTCATATTGCACACTTATTCAGGGTTTTTTTGCAGTTTACTTTCAAAATTTTTCCATTCCGTGTCAAAAAGCGCCTTAATACAATCAATAGCTTTTTTGTGTTTGTCTCCATAAATGCTATTAAAATAAAAGCCAACTTTCGGATGAAAACCACTGTCAAGAAGAACAAATATTGCTTGATATTCTCGATCTTGATGAAGCCCCCCCGGATGATATTCTCCATAGGCCAATTCATAGTCGGTAATATTACATAAGACGCAGGTATATTTTTTCGGATCCCCATATTTTGATTTAATCTCTCTTTTTAAATCGCCAATTTTGGGTACAATCGAGAGATTCTCTTGAATCTTTAACACTTTTATGTTTACAAAATCTTCACATTTTCTAAAAATTGATTTGCTATTAATTTTATTTGAATTTCTAAAATGTATCTCATTATGAATATCAAGATATGATACATTAGAAAAATTTTGAGGGTTAATTAATCTTTTTATTTTTATATCATTTTTTTTCAATTTTTTAAATTCATCCTCATAGTATTGTCTTATTTGTAAATCCGATAATTCATCATAATTCGCACACCAAATTAAATTACACTCGCTTTTTGCTGTATCCTTAATTTCCGAATATTTTTTCAATAGTTGTGTTTCACCATAAATTATAAAGCCCTGTTCACTTGAAGAAGATGTTTTGTTATGTAAAATTTCTGCAAATAACCAAGGGATCGGTACCCCAATCATTACTATGAAGAAATCCTTCCATCTTGTTTTGTCGATTATTCCTATTATTGTAATAATTATTACTATGATTAAAATTAATGCATAAGAAAATATAATCTCTAATAAGACCTTATTTTCTTTCCACCAGTCTTCTGAAATTAATTGAATAAATTTATGATATAAAGTCATAGAATATTTTAATTGTTAATCGTTATTCCTTTTTAATTTTTTTATTATATCTTCGGCAGCACCCAAACCTAATTCTTCAACAAGATTAACAAATTCTTTTTCAACGTTATTTGGAATTTGGCGATATGCAACACTGCCTCTGTGACCGTAGATAGTAAAATCGCTCAAAATACATTCTAATGATTTGTGATATCCAAATGATGATCTTTCAACATTTATATGTAAATTTTCCAATTTTTCATTAACAAGATTGAGTATAGAGATTGCTTTGCCTGAATCAGCAAGAAAGTGGCTAAGATGGGCAAATGGCACAATGATTAGATTTTTCTTATTTATCATTTTTAGATGATCAATAATTATTGAAGTACATTCATCCGATATATTTTCATTATCCCATTTTTCAACACAGATAAACGCAAGAAGACAATTTGATGATGATGTTTGAGTGGGTCCGGGGGGATCATTTATTATTCCAAGTGGGCGATTTGATTGTTTTAGATCTAAAAAATTAACATATTCACAATGATAAAACAAGATCTTCAATTATAATGCCCCCTTAATTCATCGACAGTATTTATTAAGTAATTTAAACAGAATTAATAAATAAACTTTGCTGAAAATGAATTTCTTTCGCCGCAATAATGGGTTATCCCAGTACTTCTCTAAATTTTCCTCCATGAACTTTGGATAGTCAACAACCTTACCAACCACCGATCAGCCGGGACAACGAAGAACAGAAACAACCGAGACAAATTTGAGTTTTTTCCGAAGTCCATCCCAAACAAGTAATTGGAAGAGATCAAACTGGAACAAATCTTGGTCGATAGTTCTTGGTCCTCGTTGAACATTTGAGAAGAACTTCCATTGAAGCGCCACCCAGATATTCTTGAGAAGGAATGAGATTATCGTCAAGAGGTACCGGAGCACAATATTCCAGGAAGAGGTATTAGCTTTCACGAGGTTCCGGATACGGTATGACGATTCGATAGCGAACCGGTTCTTGCAGACCTGATAGACTCTTCGGGGCTTCCAGTCAATACCATGCACGACGTAACCGAGATTCACATTCCCGAATTTCTTATTCCTGACCTGAAGGTATTGAACGTCAATTGCAAGGGAAAGATCAAGAGGTTTGCCGGTCCCCCTCATCGTGTACTGGGCATAACGGGAATGATTCCCCCGGAGAATCTTCTTGAGTTCCTAGCCATGTTTTCTCACCGGAACAATGTGTGGAATGTTCTCCATCTGGAGAAACGAGAACACATCGTTTGAGTAAAAACCCCGATCAAGACAGAATACCTCGATATTCACGTTTGCATCGTCTATGAAACCCAGGAATTTCCGGATGCACTCGACCTTTGATACTCCATTTTTTACCGGGAAAACTGCGAGTGTCAGCCATTGGCCTTTTGTCGTGATGTAGAGCGAAACATACGAGGAAAATGTCGTTGTGGAATCCTTCATTTACTCTTGATGACGTAATCTTTGTTTACGTCAACAATCTCTCCGTAATAGGGATCATCGGTGAAATCTATGGCAAAATGATACGATTTTCCGGGAACGGGGATCTGATCGTTTGAATAGGTGAGGATCTTTGATTGTAATGCCAGAAGTGAATCTAAATCCACCTTCGACAAATGGTATCTGACCGACGTTTCACATGGGACTTTTTCTACGGCTTTATTGATGAAATGCACTGAAAGTTTGTTCGCTGACATGCCGAAGAGTGACCGGATGAGCGTCTTTTGTTTCAGCGTTCCGTTGATGGAAATGGTGAGGTGCCGGTTGATTGCTTCAACTGCTATTTCGGAACAATCTTCTGCTCGCAACTCATTCTTTATCCGGCGGCAATTTGCCGTTTATTGGACATATTCGGCGCCCGCCCAACTGTGATCCCGTGAAGGCGGGGAGAGTCCATGGGGATGATGGAACTGTTCCGGCTTTTCTGGTTGCCTTCGGAGTCAATAAAGAGGAGCATCTGAATTGATTGTGGCTTCCTATGAGTGTGGGAATTTTCCGACCCGGCATTCACAGCGGGATTGCATGAGTTGTACGTTTGCGGAGGTTTGTCCGGACAATGGAATGCAAAAAAATTGATTGCAGATTTTCAGGGTTTGAATCATAAAAACCTGAACGAATTACATTTTCACGCGAACCGGATCTTTTATTTTTGAGAAATCACGATCGAATGTCGCAAGTCCCGAAATTGCATGTTCCCTGCAGGTTGCGACAATCAGTGCGTCATTGGGAAGGAGAGCGTACGTCCGAGCGATCTCTTCAATACGCGGAAGATTTGATGAGTCCTGCACGATAACAAGGCCGGAGAAGAATTCATTCAGGTGGCTGATGAATTCATCCGCAAAGCCGTAGCCTTCACTGCGGATGTGCTCCTTGAGCCGGGTAGTGCTGGTAATTCCGAATTGATCTTCCGCAATCAGACGGATCCCGACAAAGAATGCTTCTTCATACACGGACATGCTCGCTGCACAGGTACCGGAGAATGATGAGTAAAAATCCCGGGCTCTTTTGGTTGCATCGGTTTCAATGATCAGCGGGATGATAAAAGACGTATCTAGGAAGAGGTCCATGACTCATCCTTGAGAGCGCTGATGCGTTCCGATGCAGGTTTCTTCTTTAACTGTATGGGTTCAAAGGGGAGTTTCTTCTCGATGGTCACCCGGATGCGTTCCCCTTCCTTGAGCTGGACCTTGCCCACCGGTTTGAGAACATTATTCTCGTAGATGCATTCGATTGCCTTGCTCATGTGGTTCACCCCGCGTGTACTGGGATATAGGCCGGGGATTATTATAGGGTTTGTGTACGGCCGGGTACCCGTAAAGATGCGGGCCGGCCGGAATCCTGTCTGGGCCCCCACCCTCCCCCTCCGAAACCCCGGGGGCGGCCATCCCGCGCAGAACAGTGCAGCCGTGAGCCGTTACGCGGGAGACGGCACATCCCAGGCATAACGCGGGTGAACGTGGGGGCCGTCACCGGTGTGAGAGTGGGGGAGGGGTGCACCCCCTCACCAGCCCATCCGGGCCCGCAGAAGGCCCGGATAGTCATTTTTGAGGGTAACCCGACCGGCCGGTTTCGGGGGTTTTTACGGGAAGTCTCATGGAAAATGGCTACCCTTCGTCCGATAGGGAAACGGGTGATTTTCCATAGAGAAAAACCGACCTGTTTAGAACCTGTTTCTTTTGAGGTTAGGTGGCTGCCACAGGGTACAGCACATGGACGGGGATTTACATCGCCGATCGTCATTATCCGATATCCCATGATCTCCTCAAGAGACCTGCATTCCCGTAATCGAATCCGGTCCTGCTACGGTCCCGGATGTACCACTTTTCCGGAACCAGAGGGAATAATGCTCGTAAATGAGGGAATAAATCCCTCATTTTTCTCATTTTTACGGCGGCAGACATGAGGTCATATGTAGCCATGTTTGGGCGGGCGATCTCGTTTCACATGACCGATGGCACGGAAAAACATGAGATCGTGCCCCGTAAGAGCGCTATGAGAGAAATCCGGAATGAGGGCATTTATTGGGCCGAATTTGGGAATGATAGGAGGATAGTGGTGATTGGTAATATATCGAGTGGCCCGGAAACCCCCATCTCGGTTCATTTCACGTGCCCACGTCCGGAAAAAAACAGGGACTGTTTCTTCGAAGAATGTCTCAATGTCATTCTCCTCAAGTTCCTATTCCGATTTTCGGAACAGTCGCTATCCAAAAGGCAATATTTACAATTTCAAATGACAAGTATTTAAAAAAATAAAAATTATAATAAAATTAATGCAATGGATAAAAGATGGGTTTTTTTGTGTATTCATCGGAATTTTTTGTGCTTTTTTTGCATATTTTATTTTTAAGATCCCCATTGGGAGTTTGAAAACAATATTCTTCCTGGGTCTTATCATAGGAATAATTCTCGACTATCTTATGAATAGATTCGATATCGGGAGAACTTTTTTCCCAATGGTTTTTAGTTGTTTTTTTGTGCTTGGTATTGGTCTGTTTATAATTTTTCCCACAATCTTTGGGGCAGATAGTAAAATAATGGAAGTTCCCCACAGCGTAAGTTCAATAATTACTGGCGAAACCAGCACTTCAGTACCGCAGACAGTCTCGACAATACCAATAGTACCTGCACCTGCATCAACACAAATCAAACACGTTACCACAACAGCCCCCATTCAATACTATACACGTAGCTACCAGTGGACATTCGATGATTATCGATATACGTACACTCTTAAAGTCCCGACTTCACTTTACGCATATTACAAAGAACAATCTCACGATAGAAATTATGCGAAATATGCAATTTCTGAACGAGACCGGAAAGCACTTGATCGGATAACCACGACTTTTCAAAACAAAGCAGATTCCAAAACAAAAGCGGCATACAATCTTATTGCATTTGTTCAGTCACTTCCCTATTCCAAAGATTATATATCGACCGGATATGATGAATATCCTCGGTATCCGATAGAGACCCTTGTCGATGGGACGGGAGATTGCGAGGATACCGCAATTCTCACCGCAGCACTCTTGAAAGAAATGAATTACGATGTCGTTTTAATTTCGCCACCAAATCACATGGCAGTAGGAATTACTTGCTCCGATTGTTCCGGAACATCCTACACCTACAATAACAAGAAATATTACTATCTCGAAACGACGGGAAACAATTGGAAAGTCGGACAACTGCCCGAAAAATATCGAAATACGAAAGCAAAAATTTACCTGATATGATTTTTTACAGGAGTTTAATTTTTAATGTACTCTAAATCGCGCTAATACAGAGGCGAAAGTTGGGGCCAGACGGGATGTGGGATGGTGGCACACAGAATAACCCCGCCGCGACCGGGAGGCACCCCCCAACTACAAAGCAGAGGGGCGGCCCGGTTACATGTGTGTGGCAGATTCCCGCTGACCATTTTCAACAAACGGTTGCATCACCGGTTTATGATCATGGCGCCCGCCCGGTCGTGATCTCATGAATGCGGGCAGAGGACATGGGGGTGATGAAACTGTTCTGGCTTTCCTGGGAATCTTCGGTGTTGTGGAAGAGGGGCATTTCGTTTGAGTTTAAGGGGAGGGTATTTGGGGTTGATGGTTTGGGGATGGGG
>JBAZQT010000111.1:0-4667 GCA_041645055.1 Methanoregula sp.
GATCTTCTTTGCTATGTCCCGCGACGGTCTCCTGCCATCGCTCTTTTCCGTGGTCCACCCGGTCACGCACACCCCAGCAAAATCGATCCTCTTTATTGGGATCATCACGGCCTGTGTTGCAGGGCTGTTTCCCCTGGCACTCGTTGCCGAACTGGTGAACATGGGAACGCTTGTTGCCTTCGCCATCGTTGCCCTTGGGGTACTCATCCTCCGGTACCGGATGCCGGAACTGAACCGACCGTTTAAGTGTCCCCTGGTACCTTACGTCCCCCTCCTCTGTATCGGGGCATGCGGTTTTCTCATTATGAATCTCAAATTTATCGCGCATCTGATGTTCGTTGTCTGGCTCTGCATCGGGCTTGTTGTGTACTTCATGTATGGGATGCGACACAGTGAAAACCGCAACCTGTTCAAGACCTATGACCCTCTTCGAATCTCAGGAGATCCGGTCTCTGAATCCCCGATACCCCATTTCAATGAGATTGATATCCCCCTGATTGCCCTGACGGATTCGGAAAAATAGGCTGGGTAAGCGTTCCCTATAAAATGTGTAATTAAATTTGGCCCTTAATTTCCCCGGTCAAAAATCAAAACAGGTTCCTATATACCAGAAAACAAAAAACAATCAGAACAAATGTGTCCTGAATCCATGGAACCTGCAAAATACAATGTTGTTCCAAAAACGGCGTTTCTCCTCATATGGTGCCTGGCCCTCGTTCCCCTGTTTTTTTGTATCTGGATCTTTTTTGTTGATTCAATCAAAACATACCAATTTTATAGTAATATCCTGGAGATCGGAATTGCTCTGTTCTGCATGTGCTGCTGCCTGTATGCCTACCGTACCTGGTCGGAACGGATCATATTATTGCTCGCAGCGTTTGCCTTTCTGGGGTATGCCCTGTCCAATACATTCTGGTATATCTTTACACTAATTTTTGACAGGACAACAGTTTTTTTTAATATTTCCCAGATGGGATTTCTGGGTTTCATGCTCTTTTTTATTGCTGCATTCTGGTTCGAATTTCCCAAAAAGCCATGTCCGCGATTCTCACAGATCGCTCTTATAGGGCTTTTGGTGTTTATCACACTCCTGATCATAACCAAACTGGGAGTGAACGGGGTAAGTGTCCTTTTATGGATCCATGTCCTGTTCGTGATATTGTTTATCAACAGTGCGCTGGAGCATGGGGTTTACCGGTACTCCCTGCTCTGGATCGGGATCTTTATGTGGAGTTTTCCATTCATCACTTCTGCGCTCCGGGATACATTCATTGTCACGCATTCCAATGAAGCAGTAATTGCCCTGTCCCCGACACATCCGTTGACATTAAATGAATTACTGAGTATTGATGGCCCCCTCATTGTCCTGTCATTCCTCCTGATTCAACTGGGGATCTTTGCATATCTCAATTCGCTTAAAGACTGACAGAAATGCAGGATTATAACAATGATTTGTGTAAGGATGCAATCGAATATAGACCGCAGGGTATCAATTACACTTCATTCTCTCTTTTAAAGATGCTGGGGATATCCACCTGGTAACAGGTGAGCAGGAAGAAAAACAAAACTAACGGGAAGGTGAAGTCAATGACAATAGCAAGCAGATTTTCGCTCTCCCATAACAGGTTGTATATCGCGTGAGTGGTAACGGCAAGGGTATAGAACCCGAAAAGGAGAATGGGAAGTGCCTTCCGGTCAAAGTTCCTGATAAGGACGATACCATACCCGATGATCCCACAGGTACACCCATGCATGAGTGTAGTTGAAAAGGACTCACCAAGAACGGTCAGAACATTGTCAGGTGTGCCCGTAAGCGTATTGAGATCAAGGAACCATGCACTCTCAAGGAGGGAAAAACCGATTCCCGCGGCCATCGCATAGACCAGCAGGTCCCGGTTGCTGTTTTTTATACCAATGATTGCGGGAATAATGATAGGAAGTGCTTTGAAAAGTTCTTCAAGGAGTGGAGATACGGTGAGTTCGGTATACTGCACAGAAAATGTTTCGGTAACCAATAAGTAAAAAATGATGACTGGAATGGATGCAAGAAAACCCCAGACAAGATAGATCAGGTATTTTTTTCCTTCATGCCCGATAAATGCCATGAGAAATATTACCGGGAAGAGATACGCAGCCAATATGACTATATCCACCCCGAGTATTTCGATTGTCATTCAAGGACTCCAATTAATAGACAACCGGTCAGACACTTCGCTGTGGATATTGTGCAACAAAGCCTAAAACCGGCATATGGTTACATCACTCTTACTGATATCAGGTTTTTACACATAATAAGGCCGGGGTTTTGATGATGCAGATCATAACGTGATAAGTGAAAAAAAATTTCAGTTATCGGATGATATTTAAGAGGTTAACGTAAGAATAAGATATTAAAACAGTTTACCGGGAGTGTTTCATGGAAGGATTCGATAACGGGGGAAGTATGGTTCATCAGAGAACGGAGTATCCGGTTAATCCGATAGTACCTGATACGGGTATCAATCAAAACCCATCCACTGATGAATCACTCAATATGACAGAAGAAGTGATTTTTCTGGAACCCGGGCAGGAGAAAGCCCAGAATATTGTGAAGGCGATGTCTCACCAGAATGCCGGTGAGGTGGTCCAGCTTCTTTCAACCGAAGGGCCACTCCGGTTGTCCGATATTGCAGAACGATTGAACATCTCCTTGAATGCCGCAAAATACCATATTGAAAACCTGATGACTGCCGGTATTCTTGAAATTTCTAATACAAAGTACAGTGTAAAAGGAAAAAAAGTCAAGATCTACCGGCTTAAAAACCAGGTCTTCATTGTCGCTCCACGGATGAACAGTATTGCCCAGGTTCGGTCGGCACTGATGAAATACAGTGCAGCCCTCCTCATCTTTGTCGGGGTATTCTGTGTTGTATCGGTCCAGGGGATTGTCACATTGCCAACAGTTCGTGTTGACCGTTTCGCATCATTTCACCTTGGCACAAGTGAAGCCATGCTTGTCGATAGTACGGTGATACCTGCCCTGATCATTGCAGCAACTGTCACCATGCTCCTGCTCGTAGGCTACGAACTGCACACAAACTGGAAGAACCGTAAGTCTCCGATCTGATTATCGGTGCAGATGATCACGTTCGGAAACAGATTTTTATTTTTTATAATTTTTCAATCAATTGTATTGGTACTGTGCCTGATACCGAACAGGAAATACACACCAAGCCCGATAAGCATCCAGATAATAAACCGTAGTTGTGTAACAAATGGAAGCATCACAATCAGAATGCAACACGAAATGATACAGAGCAGCGGTATAACCGGCATCAGGGGACACCTGAACGGGCGTTCAAGAGCCGGTTGGACTCTTCGCAGCATAAGTATCCCTGCAGCAACGATAACAAAAGCTGCCAGGGTACCGATATTTACCAGTTCGGCAATCACATCGAGCGATATGAAACAGGCAAGGACTGCCGTGATAATCCCGACAACCAGGGTAATTTTAGCCGGCGTCTGGAATCTCTTGTGAAGATCCGAAAAGACGGAGGGAAGAAGCCCGTCACGGGCCATGGCAAAGAAGATCCGTGTCTGGCCATAAAAGGTTACAAGAATAACCGAAGTAATTCCACAGAGCGCTCCGACAGAGATCAGTGCAGCGCCCCAGGGCATGCCAATCTGGTTGAGGGCAAATGCAACGGGAGCACTTGTCTGGATGTAATCCCCGTACGGCAACACTCCGGTCAGCGCTGCGGCAACGCACACGTACAGGATCATCACAATAACCACGGACCCGATTATCCCCCATGGCAGATTTTTCTGGGGCTCTTCAACCTCCTCCGCTGCAGTCAGTACTGCATCAAACCCGATATAGGCAAAAAAGACAATTGCTGCTCCTGCAAAGACCCCGCTTATGCCAAACGGCATAAATGGATGCCAGTTTGAAGGATTTATATGGTTATAAGTAAGCGCCAAAAAGATCAGGATTACGGATATATTG
Organism: Methanoregula sp.; assembly: GCA_041645055.1. Taxonomy (GTDB): domain Archaea; phylum Halobacteriota; class Methanomicrobia; order Methanomicrobiales; family Methanospirillaceae; genus Methanoregula. Next base: position 3,986 of record JBAZQT010000111.1, read on the forward strand.
ATAATAACGATGATGGTATTCAGGCGGGCGCTTTCACGCATGCCGATGATCAGCATCGCAGTGATAAGCAGGATGATGATGGCGGCCGGGAGGTTTATCAACCCTCCGGAAATACCGGGCGGATTAACAAGGTATGGGGGAAGGTCTACCCCGACATTGGCCAGCAGGTTCACGACATAGGCTGACCAACCGATGGCAACTGCAGAGATGGATACCGCGTATTCAAGGATAAGGTCCCACCCGATAATCCAGGCCCAGATCTCACCAAGGGATGCGTAACAGTAGGTATAGGCACTACCGGCAACGGGTACCATTGCAGAAAATTCTGCATAACAAAGTGCTGCGAGAATACAGATGATACCAGATATGATAAACGACAGGATGATGGCCGGGCCGGCATATTCGGCTGCTGCTACACCTGTGATAACAAAAATTCCTGTCCCGACTACGGCTCCAATTCCCAATAAAAGGAGTTCATAGGGTCGCAGTACCCGCTTGAGGGCTTGGTCTCCCTGACAATGTTCCATCAGGGCACTGATGGATTTTGTCCGGAACATCATGTGATTCCGAATGGATTCCCAATGCGGGGTCATAATAGTGTCCAAAATTAAATTTCATGCTTCAGAACGATTGAGGGAACGATCATGGTATGCACCGGGGCATACAGAACGACCGGGAGGAA
>JBAZQT010000112.1:0-4582 GCA_041645055.1 Methanoregula sp.
CCCCGCTCCTGATACGGCATGGGCAGTAGGGTCGGCCGAACTTTGTCTTATTTCGCACCAGCCCTTTGATCACGGTGGAGAGTTGCTTCTCATCCGTACTGAGTGTCCAGCCATGTTTATGCGCATAGCCTTTTGCCCATTTGAGCATATCCGCCTGCTCTGCACTTTCGTCTGTCATGGTATCTGTCCGCACTTTTATCCTGTATCGATAGTTTATGTATCCGAGACGTTAGTCTTTGCGCTCTTATGACCGGAACATTGGGTCAAAGAGTTTTCCCCTTTACCGCTTCTTTGTTGACGTTGTGATCCGTTTTGCCACCCGGTTGTAGGTAGCCATCACATCACCTTTTTCGAAGCGATAGACGTCCTTGTCCAGTGACTCCCCGCTCTTCTTGTCCCAGAGCCGCATTGAGTCCATACTGATCTCATCCCCGAGACAGATCGTTTTTCCCTGCCTGCCGAACTCGATCTTGAAGTCCACAAGGTTGATGCCCTGCGCTGCAAGAAGATCAAAGAGGAGCCGGTTCACTTTCAGGGCAGCCTTTTTGATCTTTTTGAGTTCAGCCGCTGTGGTGAGTTTAAGGGCAATAATGAGATCGTCATTGAGCATGGGATCGTGCCGTGAATCATCTTTATAGTCGATAACAATGACGGGAGGATCCAGTTTTGTCCCCTCTTTAAACGGGTAATTCCGTACAATCGAACCGGCAGCAACGTTGCGCACGATTACTTCGAGCGGGATCATTTCGAGTTCGCGCACTACCATGTGGCGGGGATCGATCATGCTGACAAAATGGGTTTTCACGCCATTCTTCCCAAGATATTCAAAGAGGAATGCCGAGACTTCCGCATTGTAACTGCCCTTGTTCTTGAGTACATCTTTCTTTCCGCCATCAAATGCGGTGATATCGTCACGGAACTCAACTATGAGTTTCCCATCCACATCGGTACGATATACCGATTTTGCCTTGCCGGCGTACAGGAGTTTTTTCTGTTTCACGGTCCACTGCTCCTTAGCTTAACTGTTTGTGCGAGCCGGTTTATTAGGGGTTGCAAATTGGGATGGTACCAACCCCGCTCAATATACTGCGGGTAGATACAGAGCCGTTCTTTGAGTTCGGCCTCTCCGGCAATGGTTTTGAGTTCTTCGAATGCAGGCCATGGATGTTCGGGATTCACGTAATCGATAGTAAGCGGTGATACCCCTCCCAGATCGTCCACCCCGCACGGTATGAGAGATGCGGCATCGATTAGGTTGGGAGGGATCTGGATCGCAATGTCACGGGGCAGGATGTCGCGCGCCAAACGGATCGTTTTACAAATCTCATCGGTTGTGGGAATTGGCTGACCCGCCATGGGGGTGCCGGGCTTGGGGCAGAAGTTCTGGATGATGATCTCCTGGATATGCTTATAGCGCCGGTGGATATCCCGGATTGCGTAAAGTGACTCCTCCCGGTCCGTCATTGTCTCGCCAATACCGAGAAGCAGGCCGGTCGTGAACGGGATTTTGAGTTTACCTGCATCTTCCATCATCGCGAGCCTCACTTCCGGTTCCTTGCCCTTCGATGTTGCGTGAGCAGGTATTCGAGCAGTAGTCTCGAGCATGAGTCCCATGCTGGCATTCACCGTGCGCAGGCGCTCCATCTCATCGAATGTGAGTATGCCTGCATTCGTGTGCGGCAGGACCCCGTATTCGATACTCTTCCTGCACATCGCCTCACAGTAATCGAGAATGGTTGAATAGCCCAGTGGTTCGAGATATTTTCCGAACCCGGGTTCTTCTTCCGGGTGCTCGCCAAAGGTAAAGAGTGCTTCTGTACACCCCATCGCGGCGCCATGCCGGAGAGTCGTTTCGACTTCGTTGTTTGCCATCAGGCAACCGTCCCTGACAGGAGTTCTGAAACAACAATACCCGCACCGGTTCCTGCAGACGGTGGTAAGGGGTAAAAAAACGTTTTTTGAGAAGGTGATGACCCGGTGCTGCATGAACAATGATGTTTTTATTAGCTATTGAAAGTTAATGCCATGCACCGATTACCTGTGTTGTCAGAAATAAAAATGGGTAAACATAAAGACTGCACAGTGCATAGTTGACAATACTTGTAAACAGGCAATATACAATCAATACTGTTGGAGCGGGGATGTCGGAACGAGATATCAAATCTGGTGAGGCCAAAAGTGCGGCTGAATGTGATAGCGGAATAACCCCCCCCGCTGAACAGACACAAGCCGACTTGAAAAAATCACTGGAGTTTGCGTTAAAGAAACTCCAGATTGTCGGGAGCGTGACCCGGCATGATGTGCTGAACCAGCTGACAGCGATTGTAGGCTACAACGAACTCCTTGGGATGATGGTGGAAGACCCGAAGCAGCGGTCGTTTATTGAAAAGGAGAAACAGTCAATCGACAAGATCCGGCGCCAGTTTAAATTTGCCAAGGATTACCAGAATATTGGTGTTGAGCCTTCCCACTGGCAGTTGTTGAAGAATGTAATACACCGGGCAATTGAGGAAGTTGATCTTAAAGGGATCCGGGTTACGGATCTCACGGGTAGTGCAACGGTGTATGCAGATCCACTTCTGGAAAAAGTCTTTTCAAACCTGTTTGAAAATACCCAGCGTCACAGTGATACTGCAACGGAGATCCGAATATTCGCAAGCCGCAACGATGACATGGTTATGCTGGTTGTGGAAGATAACGGAACAGGCATACCCGTGGAAAGCAAGACTAAGATTTTTGAGCGTGGCTATGGGAAAGGAACCGGATGGGGGTTATTCCTTGCCACGGAGATCCTTCTGTTCACCGGCATGACAATAAAAGAGACCGGAGAACCCGGAAAAGGGACACGGTTTGAGATACTTATTCCAAAGGATCATTACCGGTTTGAGGGTGGGGAGCCGCAGGCACAGGCACCCTGTCAGAGATAACCGGGATAGAATAGTTACCATTCTCTCTTTTGTGGGTAAATCGGGATGTATTAAAAACAAGAATTTTGGGATAAATCCTCATATCCTTTCATTTACGTAAAGGCATGACCTCCTGATGAGGAGTTCTCCCGTGACGGTTGATAATCCTGTTCATTGGGCGAATAAATTGAGCAACTGACCCCACCGGAATGAAGCTGCATCAACTACTTTTTCCACAACCACGCAAAGCGAATAATCTTTTTCGGACAGGTATCAATACAACTTCCGCAAAGGATACATTCCGGGTTCTGCATCTGGTTTTCTTTCACCATCTCCTCTACATTAAGGCTCATTGGACACGCGGTAGTACATTTTTTACAATGGATGCAGTCATCCGGTTGTGCTTCAATATGGAGAGAGGGCAACCTGAGCATGTTCTTGATTTTCGATATGGCCATGAAAATTACGGACATAGGGCAGAAATAACTACAGAGACCCCGCCGTCCTAATACAAGGGCGATAGCGAATACGACCAGTATGATTAGGTAAAAAACAATATATGCTGCAAGCGGCCACGGCGGCACCCCGTTGCCAAGTTGGAAGAGGGGATTGACAACGAGGTTAGCCGCTCCCACCGCCAGCAGTATGGTGCCCCCTACCCAGAGGACCGCAAACAGGTATTTCAGGTTACGCAGGTACGGTACGGGCCTGAGATTGAGTTTCACCGCCCGGTCAATGATCATCTGCTCTGCTCCGGTAGGGCACGCATAACCGCAGAATGCCCTGCCAAAAATGAACGCAAGGATAAAATTTGCGATCCAGAAGATGAATCCGGCAGCGATCACTCCTTTTGACAGTCCCGTCATCATGATGACCGGTGATATGTATGCAAAGGTCACCGACATGAGGAGAAACGAGAGGACCAGGATGGCTGAACGGATCTGTTGTCGCTTCATGGGTACTATGTTGGAAACCCGTACGAGATATTGTTCACGTTCATACCTCTTCAAACCCCGGAATGGATTTGAGACTGTATATTTGTAATTTTCTTAGAGAGAGCCGGGTTCTCCAATCCGTACTCGACGGGCAATCCGGTATCATGTAATGAGCCATCCCGATTGTCTGGTACTCATTCTTAAAAAAAGAGAAAAAATGATAGAGAATGCTACTGCATCTTTTCGATCTGGTCTTCATGAACCGCTATGTATACATCGATCTCCTTATTCTCGGGGCGGGTGAACCGGGCATCGTACTGCTCAAAATCGCAGGTATACGTACGGGGAAGGTTTGTCCCCCAGACTGACATCCAGACCGCAAGGAGCGCATCAGGCATGGGTCCGGCAGCTTTAAAGACCGCATAGGTCTGCGCAGGAATCCTTGTGACTGCGAGCCCCGCAGGAATCGTATCTGCCTTTGTCACTTCACTGCCGATCAGGTAGGAATATTCCCCGGTCCAGTCACTATCATATTCAGAGTATACGGCAAACATTGCCGGAGTTTTTGAGCGGTTTGTGATCTTTGAAGCCATGTTTTGTGAGAGAAATTCCTGCCAGCATGCAGGAATATCGGCAACACTCCGGCCATCCGCGTTTGAGGTCCGGCGTTTGATGCCCATCACAATCTTTGCAGGCATCTTCTTTACCGTAAACAGAGGTCCATCCATTCCGGAATTATCA
>JBAZQT010000113.1:0-4477 GCA_041645055.1 Methanoregula sp.
GTCGAGGGACGCACGGTTGAGGGACGCACGGTTGAGGGACGCACGGTTGAGGGACGCACCGTCGAGGGACGCACCGTCGAGGGACGCACCGTCGAGGGACGCACCGTCGAGGGACGCATGTTGTAGCATTTTTGGATCGAAATTAAGGAGATCCTTATTATCTACGAGGTATTGTGCGACAGCAGCTATCGATTCCGGACACGCGGACCATCTTCCGAATTTATTTTCGACCCATCCCTTCGGATAATATTTTTCTGCGATATCCTGTTGAATATCGTCGTTTATGATCATGGGGAAGTAGATCTCGAACTTGATCTGCGGTGATGTACCACACCGGAGATCGTCGCGTAGGGTATGAATTAGTTCATCGTGAGATGTAACGCCCTCTTTCGCATACACGATCCATTCGTCGTTTACCTTTTCGGCAACGACTGCTAGGCCCTGGCACATTCAGATCGCCTCGCACGGTTCTGACATCCCCGGATTGCGTCCAAACCTGTGAACTGCAAATCTCCCTACCCTTACACTGGATTGCCCGACCGGTATGATCGGTTTATGAGAGAGCTTTTTTGAGTCTCCACCAAAAGCAATGCATCCGAACCGTGTTCCCCATGAGCGGGTGACACAATAATCATGCAGATTTTTTCTTTTGGTCCACCTGCATGATTTGACTGGACCGTTATTTTCAGCCATCATGCCACCCCTGCTTGTACCAACTCACAGAGCTTAACAGGGATCTCTCCCTTCTGCCCGGACCTCTGCATATAAGATAAAAGTCCGATATCTCCATTGATGCATTTCACAATGCCGGGTACTGGTACCATGTCGGTGAAGCTGAACGCAGTATTCTCCGAAAAGATTTGGATCAGATTGTGTGGATCCCAGACAACAAGCGATCCTTCCTGGATTGAATTTTTCTGGGTATCCATTATGATATTCCCCCTACATTGCATGGGTCAATGCCTTTCTTGTGCTGCCAACCTTTTCCTCCATGTGCATCGCACCATTTCAGTACCAGGCACTTGGCACAATCCCTGAACGTTACCGCGGTCATTATGGACCACTCCCATTCGCTTCTGCCATCTCTTGTTTTGCCCTGGCAATGTCAAGAGTATCCATAGCCAACTGGATATGGCTACGATCCACATCATCGAGATATTGATCATGCTCAATAATAGCGGTCAGCAGGTTTGCTGCTTCGAGCCGGATATCTGGTGATTGAACGATACGGTATTTTGGTACGTGCATTCGATCATTGCGGGTCGTGTCTTGTTGCGCGGCCTGTTCCGAACCCCCGGGCACGAGCGAGATAATAGAGGACACGATCGACAGACACGGCTGACTGCGAGTTTCTCTGTCACGAAAGGGAGAAACCTTTTTCACCTTTCCGGACAATGGTTGTTCAACGGTTGACACCGCCGGATCACTGCAGGGGGCTGCCGATCCGGATTCTCCAATTCTTGTTGACATTTTCAAGACCTTCCTTTTGCTGACGGAATTTCAAGTAATCTCCAATTAAACAAGACGCATTCGGTTTTTCGATTTACAGAATAGGTTTTCGTTGATTTGTGGCCGCAGACCGGGCATTTGTATCCCATGATCAGGAAATACGTTCTTAGATGACGACCTAAGAGATCGTCATGCGAGAGTGACGATTTACACACTTCGCAATTCAAGAAGAAACCTTTCGGATGGATTGGCAAACGTTCTCTGGAAAACCTTTTTACCAATCGCGTTGACATTTTTTCGGTGTTTGACACTACCGGATCACCGCTTTCCAATGCTGATCCGGGTTTTCCTTTTATGCTTTGCATGGTTGCCCACGGGGAATGATTTTCGTCTTACCCTGGCAAGCCCATTTCACGATCACGGCAGTTGCAACCGGATCCTGCATGGCATCAATTTCTTCCTGGTGAACTTCCTTGGGGAAGTCTTTGGGGATCATGATACCCTCATGCCGGAGCACCTTCCTTATTGATAGGGACTATCTGCGCGTTTGGATGGCGCTCAATAAATTCCCTCAATGCAGATCTCACTACTTCAGAAAAGTTGGGATATTCTCCACTTGATACCTTCTTTTCCACCTCACTTACCTGCTTTTCAGGTAACGAGATGCAACATTTTTCCATTTTGTTTTCTTGTGGTGGCATAACGTACCAAATTTCACTATGATTTGAAAGTATATAAAATAATACACTTGTATTCCATGTGGTTGAGAAAAAATAATTGCCTTACACTTGGATTATTATCCGATGCCTAAGATTCGTGGTGATCCAAAAGAGAAGATGTCGTTTAATTGTGATCCAATAAATTTCAAAAAGATCCATTCATTAGTTGATGAAAAAGAATTTTCAACAGTTACAGATTTGATAAACACAGCTCTGGCATTTTATTTTGAGAATAGAAATAGAGAGAAAGATCAATTTGAGAATCTTCAAAAATATTTTAAGACCGAACAAGGTAAGAAACAATTGAAGGAATTTGCTGGTATTGCAGTCGAAGAGAAACTACATGAATATAAAATCTCAAAGTAAAATTAAAATGGAAAATATTAAGACCTCAAATAATCTTTACACTGATTTATGTTCGCTGAACTGGATTGGCATATTCAAATAGGATTAATTCTGATCTGTATCTCATTGTTTTATTGTATATTCCGATTGAGAGTCTGGAGAATCGGCCGCCAAGCAAGTATTATCCTCAATGTCCTGAATGTAATTATTGATGCTCTGGGTATCATTTTCTTGTTTATCGGATTGCGTGTAATTTAATCAGGTATATTTTTCGTTTGGAAATCCAATTTCAATTTTCCATGAAACTGAATGAGGACGTTCTCTGTTTCACTCCACATGAAGAGGAGACAATCATTTTGATTTTTCTGGACTATCTTGAAAAATCTGCCATCTTAGATCAACTTATTGAAGAGAGGATGAGGGCTGCATGGTATTTTGTGGATTATGATCATGCAGGAATGCAGGACCGCATTATAATGTTACAGGCTTTCGGGTGATTGTCAATTATTCATCTGCCCTTTGATCTGTTTATAATCCGATGAGCTTTTCACCCCTTGCTGCATGCTCATCATCCGTCTCCGGACTTCATCCTTTAAGCCCATGCTGCAGCTCTTGCAGTAGATACTGTCTCCAGTATTCAATATACCACACCTTGGACATTTTACGGTATCAAGCGGCCGCTCTCCGGCAGGTGTAACCTGTTCAACCAGTCCCGCTTTCTGCAAAATCTTTTGTTTTACATCAGCTCCTGACAGGTGGATATAGATTGCCGGCATGTTTGATGATGGGGTCCACCCGAACATAATCCGCAACTCCATTTCCGTATATCCATCTTTGGCTTTATCAGTGGCACGGGCATGGCGGAATGCATGAGGATGTACCCGCTCACTTACCCCCGCGCGTTTCTGTAATGTTTTACAAAGATTCTGTACGGTTCGAATATTCAGTCTCCGTGCTCCGAAGCCATAACGGGTATAGGTAATAAACAGTGGTGCATCAGGATCTTTATTATGTGGATGGACATTGATCCAGGCTTGCAGATCCGGTAGACAATCTATCAGCCATGCTTCACGATCGCCTGTCTTCCCACGCAGACGGGTATTCCCGCAGCTCTGATCTATATGGATATTTCCCACATTGAGATCCAGCGCCTCACTCACCCTGCAGCCAGTATCCCATAAGAACATTATCAGGGCACGATCCCGTAGCGTATCACACGCACGGACAACTTTCTGGATATCATCACGTGAGAGTGGAGGCTCATATTTTATTTTTGGTTTCTCCATCTTCTCATCGGCAGGGAAAAATTCTTTTTCTTTTTCCGGGTCAATGAATCGGAAGAATATTTTGAGCTCGATCATATCGCCCTGTAATGTTCTCGGGCTTACAGTCTTTCTCCTGGATATAATATAATCTTCAAAATCTGACTTATTGATCTGTCGGGCATCTTTCCAGCTGAGAAACTTTAAGAGATAGTAAACCCTCCAGAGCTTATCACGGATTGATGCCGGTTGCAGCTGTTTCAATTCCTGCTTGCGGATGTAACCTTTCAGGATCTCCGCATTTGTCTCGTCTAGTTGGGGGAGTTTATCCAGATGATTACTCATTGTTTCCTGAGTGAGCTTTGCGGGTATATATTACGCCATGATATTTCGTAATGTTCAGGGCCTGGTCTCGCAGGAGTTCTTGGGTTCGAATCCCATCCCTCGCATCGGAACTCAAAAAATAGAATCGCTCCTTTTTTCAATCAACTAACAAATATTGCTCTATATTGTATTTTCTGGATAGTGACAGAGCTGACCGATACGTTTTCCGGTTATTCGGTTAGAGTAACTGGGATATAGTGTCCTGATCATAAGGGGAAATAAGCCCTATACGGGCTCTATTTTCTCTTTTCCGTATCCCATCCTTTCCCGAAAACCCCCAAATTACCCGTCTTTTAGGTTCCTGTGGAAAATACGTTT
>JBAZQT010000042.1:0-25598 GCA_041645055.1 Methanoregula sp.
AGAGTGTCTCAAGCTTGGTCCGGATCGTAGGGATATTGGTAAAGAGGGCGAGTGCTTCTTCGACGCTCATATCCAGCACGTCAGCAATTGATTTACCCTTGTACTTCACCTCAAGCGTCTCGCGGTTGTACCGCTTGCCTTTGCACTCCTCGCACTCGATATAGACATCGGGCAGGAAGTTCATCTCAATACGGATAAGTCCGTCACCCTCGCACGCCTCACACCGCCCGCCGCGGATGTTAAACGAGAACCGGCCGGGTTTGTATCCTCTCATCTTGGCTTCTTTAGTCTCAGCAAAGACCGTCCGGATCTCGTCAAAGACTTTTGTGTAGGTGGCCGGGTTGGATCGGGGTGTTTTTCCAATAGGGGACTGATCGATCACGATTACCTTGTCAATTTCTGCATCAAACACGATTCGATCGTGGAGGCCCGGCTGATCCCGTGACTCATTCAGGATCTGCATCATTCCCTTATAGAGCGTTTCGTACACGAGAGTAGACTTCCCGCTGCCCGAGACCCCGGTGATGACCGTAAGCAGGCCAATGGGGAACTTCGCATCGATCTTCTTTAAGTTGTTCTCCCGGCATCCCTTCACCGTGATGAATTTATCCGAAGTACGGCGTTTTGTCGGAATATCGATCTTTTTTATACCATCAAGATACTGACCGGTTAAGGACTTCTTGTTTTTCTGTATCTTTTGTGGCGTTCCTTCCGCAATGATTTCCCCGCCGTGGAGACCCGCACCCGGCCCCATGTCAATAAGGTGATCGGCCGAACGAATCATATCCTCGTCATGCTCCACAATGATCACGGTGTTACCGAGATCACGGAGAGTCCGCAATGTTTCAATCAGTTTCCGGTTATCCCGCTGGTGCAGCCCTATGGAAGGTTCATCGAGTACGTAGAGCACGCCCATCAGGTTCGAACCGATCTGGGTGGCAAGTCGTATCCGCTGGGCTTCCCCGCCGGACAGGGTACCGGCATTGCGGGAGAGTGTGAGATATCCCAGCCCAACCTTTTCTAAAAATTCAATACGGGAACGGATCTCCTTGATGATCTGGCGGGCAATCTCATTCTGCTTTTCAGTAAGTTTGAGAGAATTGAAGAACGTAATGCTGTTACTGATGGAGAGATCTGTGACATCGATGATGGATTTTCCGTTAATCCTGACCGCAAGTACTTTATCTTTAAGCCGCTGGCCTTTACACGCCGGACAGTCAAAGATCCGCATATAACCTTCCAGTTCACGCTTCCGCCACTCGGACTGGGTCTGTGAATATAACCGGGCGGTCTGTGGAAGGAGACCCTCCCATTCCCCGTTATGGGACCATTGGGCATCCCCGTTCTTCATGCTCATGGCGAAATGCATCCGTTCCGGTGAACCGAACATCAGGGCGTTGTATTGCCTTTCGGTGAGATCCTTAATCGGGGTTAAAACATCAAACCCGAAGTGTTTTGCAACAGTGGCGAGGTACTGCCCCCGGAATCCGTCCATCGGGTTCCGGTAAGGGGCAACGGCACCATCAGCAATACAGCGGGACTTGTCCGGAATGATCAGGTCCGGGTCGAACTCCATCTTAACCCCAAGGCCATGGCAGTCCTCGCAGGCACCAAACGGGCTGTTGAACGAGAACATGCGGGGCTGGAGTTCTTCAAAGGCAAGCCCACAGACCGGGCAGGCCATGAGTGAGGAGTATGTGGACTCTTTTTCATCCTCCCCGGAAACAAATATAAGGCCCTCGGATTTTTTGAGTGCGTTCTCAACTGCTTCAACAAGACGGGAGCGATCGGTTGATGCGAGCCGGTCAATCACGATCTCGATATCCTGCTTCTTGTACCGGTCAAGGCTGATTTCTTCATCAGTACGGATGATCGTCCCGTTTACCCGTACTCGTGCATATCCTTCCTTGTTCAGATCTTTCAATAACTGCTGGTAGGTCCCTTTCTTCTGTCGGACTACCGGTGAAAGGATGGTAACCATACCCGGGTGTTCTGCTGCGATCTGGTCAGCGATCCGGTCGGGTGTCTGGGATGCAATCGGGATGTTATGTTCGGGACAATAGGGTGTCCCGATACGGGCGAAGAAGAGCCGGAGATAATCGTAGATTTCGGTGGTCGTCCCGACAGTACTGCGGGGGTTCTTGCTCGTGGTCTTCTGTTCGATCGATATTGCGGGTGACAGTCCTTCGATGCTGTCCACGTCCGGCTTGTGCATCATGCCAAGAAACTGGCGGGCGTAGGTAGAGAGTGACTCCACATAGCGCCGTTGTCCCTCCGCGTAGAGTGTATCGAATGCGAGTGTTGATTTACCGGAGCCGGAGACTCCGGTTATAACAACGAGTTTGTCGCGTGGAATCTCCACGCTGACATTCTTAAGATTGTGCTGGCGGGCACCTTTGATAATGATATTCTTCATTCGTGTGCTGTACGAATCGGCACAGGAGCTTATCAGGCTGAGGGTTGGGGCATGAAAGTGATACAGGGACCGGAAACTCGCTGAAGAATTCTCTTATGCATTATCATCTCATCAAACACCAGACGACATAATATCCGCTGGTAATCAAAAGTCCATAGAATTGTTCAGGAAAGTTTTTTTTCACATGGATAGTGAGCGACATTAATTATTCACCATCTCGCAATACTAGTGAAAAGGATCGAATAATTGGGGGAGTTCAGTGAAAAAAGTGATAATCATCGGTCACCGGCAGCCGGATACGGACTCCATCGCGAGCGTGACGGGATATGCAGCGTTTTTAAACCACACTGAACCGGGAAAATACATTCCTGCCCGGTGTGGTGAACTGAATGCAGAGACGTGTTTTGCGCTTGAGACGCTCGGGATCAAACCCCCGGTCCTTATTGATAGCATAGAGCCCCGCGTCTCTGACCTTGCGATCCACCGGATCAGCGTGACACACGATGTGCCGACCGTTGATGTCGCTGCGCTCATGGATACTCACGATATAAGGAACGTGCCTGTCACCGATGCAGAGGGGAGACTGTTGGGAATTGTAGGAGAGCACGGGCTTGCACAGGCTTATGTCCAACGGCTAAAAATCGGGGAGCTCGCGATCACACCTCTTCCTCTTTACACTCTTGCCCGGATTATCAGTGCACGAGTGGTAGTAAGAGCGACAGAAATCCTTCAGGGCCGTGTGTCGATTGCGATCGATGCACCTGCGGTCAGCGCAAAAAAACTGACAATCAAGGATATCGCCGTGGCAGGAGATAACGAGCCAATGCAGCGTGCGCTGATTGCCTCGGGCATCGCGGCACTCATCATCGCAGATAAGGCACCCGTGAGCGAACAAGTCATAAAGGATGCACGGGAAAAGGGCGTCTCCCTGCTGGCAACCGATCTCGATGCGTTCGGTATCGGAACCATGATCAACCTCTCCCTCCCGGCAGGTATGGTGATGGAAACTGACATCCCCCGCCTTTCGCTCGATGATACGCTCGCACATGCAAAACAGATCGTGTACTCGTCCAAGTTCCGTTCCGCATGTGTTGTAGAAAAAGACGGGACACTCCGGGGTATTGTTACTAGGACAACGCTCCTTGACGATGTGCATAAACCGGTCATACTCCTTGACCACAACGAATTTGCGCAAGCGGTGGAGGGAATCGATACTGCAGATATTATCGAGATCATCGACCACCACCGGCTCGGGGCTATCTCCACATTAAAACCGGTCAGGTTTCTCAATGACCCGGTTGGTTCAACCTCAACAATAATCACCAAAAAATTTGCTGACAGTGGTGTCACACCCACAACCGCAATTGCCGGGATCCTCCTAGCCGGTATCCTCTCCGACACCTTGATCCTGAAAATGTCCACAACAACTCCTGAAGATCACAAAATGGTGTCGTATCTCGCAGGGATTACCGGTCTTGACCCGGTGTCCTTTGGAACAAAACTGTTGGAGCGTGGCATGAATCTTGAGGGAGCAACCATGGAAGATCTTCTTGTCCGGGATACGAAACGCTACGAGCTTTTTGGAAAAAAGGTGATTATTTCCCAAGTCATGGTCCCCTCATTTGTATATCCGCAGGCACACACAGATGAGATTCAGCAGGAGCTTGCAAGACTGCGTGTCCAGCAGGGCGTTGACGTTTACCTGGGATTGTTTACCAGCGTCATTGAGAACGGAAGCGAGCTCTTCTCTTCTGCTGATAGCAATCTCTTAACAAAACTGGGATTAAAAATGCAACCTGTCCAGTTGGCAGGTATGATGTCCCGGAAAAAGGATATCATTCCATGGTTTGGGGAGAAACTGCGTTCTGTCTAAATAACTACTACTGAATCTAACATTACCGGAACGATGGTGAACACATACCCGTTTTTTTTTCTTAAACTGAAGAAACGTGCATCAACCGAACAGAAGTGCAGGATCGTACGCGAATTCACCGATACGCTCTGCTTAACGCTGGGACTGGAAAAAAACTTGTAACTATCATGATCGATGAATATGATCTCGAAAATATCGGTAAAGCGGGAAAGCTCCGCTGCGATCAATAAAGTTTAGAAATAGTATCCCTTTTTAATGCAACTTTAAAATGAGATGTGCCTGCTTTTCACCAGCATCAAAACCCAAGGCACGAGCAAGGTCTCTAACCCTGCCCGTCTATGCAATATTTCGGTAAAAAATTCAGCGATCCTTGCCGGCCTTGCGTTCACTGTACGGGATATCAGCACTCTTTCCTTTTGAGAGTTTTTCCCGTTCCTTACGTGCACTCTTGAAACGTTCCTCAAGGGGGATCTCAACACTCTTTCCCATTGAGAGCGGTTCGCGTTCACTATGTGCACTCCCGAAACGTTCGTCAAGAGAGATCTCGGCACTCTTTCCTTTTGAGAGTTTCTCCCGTTCACTGCGTGCACTCTCGAAACGTTCCTGAAGAGGAATCTCAACACTCCTTCCTTTTGCGAGTGGCTCACGCTCACTGCGGGCCTTTTCAAAACGTTCCTGGATGGGAATCTCAACACTTTTTCCCGCAGAAAAACGCGGGGCAGCCGCTTGATTAGGATGCAGGCGTTCCTCAAAGGAGATATTGCGGCTTTGCCTGGATGGGGGGACAAGCCCACGCGGGATATCCTGACCGGAGGTGTCACTGTCAGATATGAAATCAATACCTGCATCCTGCCGCTGTGCCGGATTACGCGAGACTGCGTCACGTCCACTCGGCATCCCGGTATCCGCGGAAGCATGTCGCTGACCTGTATAAGCGTATGGGCTCCGGCTGGATCCTGCATTACTCCCGCTCCGGATCTTTGCTACCTGTTCCTGAATGACCTCATCCCGATCTCTGGCACTCCATTCAGTGAACATAAGAAACTGCAGGAATGCCTCAGGCTCACGGAAGAGCGAGGCATTGATACCCTTGAAAAAAATGGTTCGTTCAACATCTCCAAACCACCCTCCTACCCTTTCTGTGATCGTGTCGTTACCGGGTTCGAAAATAAAAACCCGCTCAATCTCGCCATTACGCCCCCACCCGGTTTCAGCGATCCCGCTCTCCTCGAATGTGAATGTTTTTCCCACCTGTCCGTAATCTCCCCCTTCGCGAACGACAATCAACTGGCCGCCTTGCTCGTAACGAAATGTTCGCGGACGGCTCCCTTTGGAGAAGGTCTCCTCAAGCATGCCCATACGGTCAAAGACAAAACGTCGTAAAATCCGGTCCGGACTCGTGGGATCACATTCGGTCATCATATCCGTGGCCGGATCAAAGCGGTAGACTCTTTTTACCTTCTTTGTCCCGTCAAGTACCCGCACACCCCCGTTGCCATACTGGTAGAAGCGGGATATCTTATCATTTCTGCGAGTTCCTGCATATTCAGTGATTACTGCATCGGTCATTGTGCGTATTCACTCCGTAAAAATACCTTAATCTGATTCATTGCCGGGGACAGAAATAGTTTCTTCTTTATTCAGGTGTCTATCTTATCGGCCTGTATAAAAAAGAGAGTAAACTTCATTCGTTCACGTAGCGCATAGCTCAGTATTATGTCTGATGAGAATATGGCTCCGGAACCAATATGTATCAGCCCGGTTCCTGAAAGAACCCTTCATCTTGCTAAGTGGAGTACCAGGTTCTGGGCCTGGCTTGTGGATGTAATCCTTATCATACTCTTTTTAAATATCGTTCGCGGGATCTTCGAACCTTTCTGGAGACTCCCCTTGCTATGGGATTACGGGCACTGGGAGATCTTTGCAATAGGTTTTGAGACGGTTTTCTTCTTTTTATACTGGACCGTAATGGAGGGATTCAGAGGGCAGTCCATCGGCAAGATGGTTATGAACTTAAAAATAGTCAACCGCGACGGAACTAAGATCCACTATGGCATTGCAGCTATCGAGAGTATCGGAAAGGCCTTCCTCCTGCCGCTTGACTGTCTCATCGGATGGTTTGCAATGCCCAATACAAAACTACGGGTCTTTAACCGGATATCCAATACTATTGTGATCAAAACCGATTACAAGGAACCTGATGGGATCCAGTACGTTAAAGAAAAAGAATGATTTTTACCAGATAGAAATAATTTTTTGGTCTTCGCCTTTTTTTGGTGGGACAAATCTTTTTTTAATTATTTTGGTTATTTAACCAGCGCAATCACTCTGTGAAAAATCGAACGATAAAGACAGGTTTATTGATTCTCAAGCACCACCAAATCATAAGTACGTGCATATGGCCGATATCGAATCACTCTACAAAAAAGTGGATGGTATGATCCTGATCGAGATCAAACTCTCATCGATTATGCAGCTTTTCAACTCGTTCGATCCTGCCCCATTCCACGAAAAGGAACTTGATAGTGCCGCAGAGCACTACATTATCGATACGGTCAAGGATTTCCCTGTTAATACGAAGTTTAAAATTATAATTTACCTGCCAAAAGAACTGGCAGAAAGCGAGCAGGCCCAGAAGATTGGACCTGCCATCCAGCATCATTTCGAGTATCGGGTCATGGGTGCAGATCGCAAATTCCGTTCGCATTTCCGGCATGGCAGGAGTACGATGATTATTGGTCTTTCGTTCCTGACCATCGCTCTTTTCGCAAGGCAGATGGTTTCCCACCTGAGTAATCAGCTGGCTGCACAGATCTTTGCTGACGCTCTCCTGATTATGGGTTGGGCTGCCATGTGGGAACCTATAACTGTGATGCTTTACGAGCTCTGGCCAATCATCAAGATGAAAAAAGTGTACCAGAAGATCAGCGAGATGGAGATCGATATCATTCCTGTTTCTTAAAAATCAGGATAATCCATGATATTTTTTGAGCAGTGATACCAGTGCCCGTGTTGTCGGAAGTGCTGGTGGTTTATCCGGCCCGGAAATTATATCATCGTTTTTCATGGCAGAGAGAATGTACCTTACCGCTTCGCCATGGGATGGACCGTATCCTCCTTCCAGAACCAGTGCGATCGCTCCGTCAGATGCATTCAGGATAAGCCGGGTCAGGACCTTGAAATCCTTTGGCTGGATATTCATCCAGCCCAATGGATCATCAGCAAGGATATCCTGTCCTGCCGAAACAATGACAAGATCCGGGCGGTACCGCTGGATTGCAGGACAGAAGATTTCAGAAAATATGAGCTGGTAATCGCCTATGGTTGCTCCGGCAGCAAGCGGTGCGTTGATGTTGTATCCTCGTCCTGCCCCGGCCCCTGTTTCTCCAACATTCCCGGAATACGGGAAAATTCCGTTCTGGTGGACCGAGCAGTAGAGTACGCGATCAGTGCTATAAAATGCGTGCTGTGTACCGTTTCCGTGGTGAACGTCCCAGTCAACGATAGCAACCCTGTCAACACGCTCAAGTGCATGCATTGCAGCAATTGCGGCATTGTTGAGCAGACAGAACCCCATTGCACGGGCATTCTCTGCATGGTGGCCGGGTGGCCGCATAAGCGAGAGGCTGTGTTCCCCATCTATCGCCCGTTCAGATGCAGCAACTGCGGCACCCGCTGCATACAAGGCCGCATCATATGAACGTGGAGTGACATACGTTTCCCGATCAAGGTAACTGACCGAAAGCGTACGAGCACACTGTTGCTCGAGCCAGCGAAGATAATGGGGGTCATGAATTCGTTCAACATCCTGATGGGATGCGGGTGTTGCAGAATAGACGGAAAGATCCGGAGGAAGTGCTGATAATACTGTATCAAGCCGGCTCTGGCATTCTGGGTGGCCCGGTGCATCGTGCCAGATAGATATTGGATCAGTGATTACTGAGCAACGCGTCATTTGGGTCATCATCCACGCATCTGGATGGATAATCCACTCTTCTTCTCTTCCGGAATATCCGTTTTGCTGTAATCCTGATGGAGATGTGTATCATTATTAAGTGAACCTTTTTGCACTTTCGTTATTGGAGCAAACAGGAAAACAAAGTGAACAGCCCTGCATTAGCAGATTACATGCGTAACAGGATTGCCAGGTACTCAACAGATAAAACATTATTTTGTTGTAATCAGATGTGCAGCCATCTGTTCGTAACAAGAGGAGCAGAGCTGTTTTTTCTTGCGGTCAAGTTCATCAAGAGTGTCAGGCCTGAACATCACACATTCCCGGTTGTTACAGTGTCCGAGACCCAGCAGGTGTCCGATCTCGTGTGCCCCCTCCTTAACAATGCGATCCATCAGATCGTCGTCACTGCCGGGAAGCCCGTAATATTCATTTCCCAGACGAGCCGATGATACCACCGCAACACCCATGGATTCACGGGCAAGTCCGAAAACAAAACTGCTGCCGTTTTTAAACAGGTCCTGGTGAACAACCAGCAGGATCGGATCCTCAATCCCGTGCCGGTGCTTATAAGTCTGGATGCTGTCAAGGAGCGCCTGCGCATCGATCTGCCGGCGCTCTGTCACATACCCCATCATGCGCACATGATTATCAGAAACGGTTGTGGGCACACCTAGTATAGCAGAAATTTTCCGGGAAACAGGCATCTGGAGCCCGGCCGGTGACTGGGCATCCCAAAAAATATGGACATGCATCGCTATATTCTGTTGGAATGGGTGACTATAAACATATTGAAACGTGCATTGGGAAGTATATCGCCTCTCACTATGCCCGCGCCATTGAAGTCGGAATCGGCAGGAATGAGGAGGCTGCAAAAATCGTCAGCTGTGTTGGAGCGCTTGTCCGTTGTACTGATGTAAATCCGTTTGGGATTTCCAGTAGTCTGCCATTTTCGCAGGATGATATTTTTTCACCGGATTATTCGCTGTACACAGGTGCAGAGGTCATTTACTCGATTCGCCCTGCACCAGAGATGATCCCTCCCATGATCGAATTGGCACGGCGGATCAATGCTGATTTGATCGTGTACCACCTTGGTTTCGAATCCTATGAAAATGGCGGGGAGATTATCGATTGCGGTGTGCTCCTTCACCGGTATCATTTACGTCAGAAACCGTCAAACAGGGTTGACTGAGTCCGTGGCGGAGATTTCTTTTCTTCCGGTTCATGGGATATAACCGGTGTTGGTTCTGGTTCTTTGGCAGGTTGTGCATCAGGGAGAAGTTCGGGTTTTGGCAACTGTTCCTTTTTTGACTTTTTCCTGGGTTCCTTGACTTTTTCCAGTTCTTTTATTTTTTCCTTCTCTTCTTTTTCGATTGCCTTTACGATCTCTGATGCCCGCGCACGGTCATTTAAAAAGAAATTGAGCTGATCTGCATCCAGCATCATCTCACGGGTATATCCAGCCGGGTCGTTTTCGATCAGCAGTGAGAGAGTGCTCAGGTACTCTTCACGCAGGGTACTCTGCGGGACGTGCATACCCCCGGCTATTTTATTGAGCAGGGCAATCCTGATTGCCTTTTGCTTTTTTGCTGTCGACATCTTCTGCCATCGCTCAGGGGGCATGATCCTTGCATGGATACCTTTCCCACCGGCTGCATCAGCAACTCCCAGCAGCATCACCGCCGTTGCATAACGCCAGAGTGTATGGAACTGCCTTCGGTAGGTGTTGCCAAGATATTCATCTGCCCGCGACAGGTGCTGGTATGCCCGCGCGACAGCTGTCGGGTCAGAGATCTGGCTAATATTTCCTTCCACCCACTGTTCTATTGTCTCCGGAGTGTCATCCACGTCATAGGAGAGGCGCAACAGTTCCTCATCAGAAGTTTTTGCAAACAGGGCTGAAATGAGCGAGAAGATGGATACCCGTTCATCTTTCTGGGACGTGTGCACCTGGGCATCGTTTATAGTGTCCCTTCCGATTGCCGAAGCATAGAGCATATTGACCGCAGACCGGATATCACCCTCTGCGCTATCGGCGATTGCATGAATCGCAGTTTCGCTGCAGTTAATCTTCTCTGCTGAACAGAGATATTTGAGCCGTGGGGCAATCGACCGCGCAGGAACTGCCTTGAACTGAACTGGTTCGCACCGTGCCCGTAGTTCGGGGGAGAGCCCATAGAGGTCATTTGCAATCAGGATGATCGGTTGCTGGGCTTGTTTGATACATTCGATGATTGCTTTGGCACCGCCCCGGTCAGCTGTACCCTGCAGGTTGTCAGCTTCATCAAGCACGATTAGCTTCCGCGTGGCTCCCATCAGGCTCGCAGTCTGGCTTCCGGCGCCGGCAATGCGCTCGATGACCCCGGCTGTTCGCGTGTCGCTTGCGTTGAGCTCGATGGACTCCCAGTTCATATCATTTGCCAGCGCGTACGCACTTGACGTCTTGCCGATACCGGGCTTTCCGTAGATTAGGAGAGGTTTGGATTTCCTCGTCCAGTTCTTCGCCCACTCCGCAATCTGTCGGACTGCCGTTGCATTACCGACAATATCCTGTAAATGAGTGGGGCGATATTTCTCTGCCCAGTCCATACAGACACGTTGACTGTATATCAAATAAATTATCTCTGATGAAACGAAATGAGGATGTAAGCAATATTTTTTAAGTTGAATTCAGGTGATGCCGTGACCCACAACTGCTCAACAGAGACAATTGCAAAAGTAGTCCGGGAATATGAGGGTGTCCGGCGCAAGCATGCCATCGGAGAGATGGTCCGGGCATTGAAAATCGATGCCCCGCACGTGGTAGCCTCATTTGGTGAGGATGCCGCAGTTATAGAACACAATGGCGAAGCGCTGCTGCTTGCAGCTGATGGTATCTGGAGCCGGCTGATGGAAGCCGATCCTTACTGGGCGGGATACTGCTCGGTACTGGTTAATATTCACGATATCGCAGCTATGGGTGGTCACCCGATTGCAATGGTAGATATTTTCTCAATCGCCAAGACCACCGTTCAGGAACAGGTAGTAAAGGGTATGCACGATGCCTCCGCACAGTTCGGGGTTCCGATTGTTGGTGGTCACCTGCATCCCGATGCCCCATACAGTGTTATCGATGTCTCGATTCTAGGATCCGCCCGGCTGGATTCTGTTATTTACAGCCACACTGCACAGGAAGGAGACAGTGTTGTTGCGGCTATTGATATCACAGGCCGGGTCCACCCGTCATGTGCACTCAACTGGGACTCAGTCACTATGAAATCTGCTGCAGAAGTCCGTGCCCAGATATCTTTGATGGAGCATATCGGCAGTAAACATCTGGTGACCGCAGGAAAAGATATCAGCAACCCCGGTATCATCGGAACGCTGGGAATGCTGCTCGAAGTGAGTGGAAAGGGTGCCGAGATCGATCTTGGCCTGATTCCAAAGCCAAACCTCTCGGAAAATAATTTAACATTTGAACAGTGGGTCCGTATGTACCCGGGAATGGGCTTTATCCTGACGGCAAACAAGGTGCATGTGCAGGAACTAATCCGGCTCTTTGCCAGTGTGGGGATGATGGCTCATGAGATCGGTACGGTAAATGCAACACGCGAATTGCGGATCCGGTACGAGGGAAAGGATACGCAGGTCTTTGATTTCATCAATAACGGTATTATGCACCTGTCCGAAGAGGATGTGGCATGCCCGGGCCGGTAAAACGTATCGGTATCGGGATCGCTGAAGATCCGGAGAAGGTTATAGACAGCGCAAACTGCGTGAGCGGGAAATTTGAAATCATCTGTTATTGCAACCCGGGAGTTGTTGACAGGAAATCTGCTGGAACCGGTGTGAGTGTTGCTGAGTCTGCACACCCGGAACATGCACTGATTGACGATCTGATGGCAGGCAGGATTGATGCAGCCGTGCGGGGTACCCTGCCTGCCAACGTTACATTAAAAATATTAAAAAAGGCAGCCGGTGTGGATCATCTGGAACGTATTGCGTTGCTTGAAACGGTGTCCGGGAAAAAATTCCTTCTCGCCCCGGTTGGTGTGGATGAAGGGTGGACCATTGAAGAGAAACTCGATCTGATCAAAAAAGGCAGGATCATTGCAAGAAAATTTGGCATGCCGGAAAAAGTGGGTGTCCTATCAGGGGGTCGGCTCGGTGACATTGGAAGGCACCCAAACGTGGATGCGAGTATGGTCGATGCCGAACGGGTTGCCCGGTTGGGTGATGCCACCCACTGCGAGATCCTGATTGAGGATGCCGTTGAGACCTGCGGGTTGATTATTGCACCGGATGGCATTTCGGGCAATCTGATCTTCAGGACACTCGTTTTACTAGGTGGCGGGTTCGGGCATGGCGCGCCCGTAGTAAATATCAGCAGAATTTTCGTGGATAGTTCGCGCGCCTCACCAAATTATGCCAATGCGCTATTGCTCGCAGCATCTTTGTTGGAATAATTTAAACCTATTAATTCTCTTTTGTTTGTCAAAAAAACCATTTTAAAAGAAATAAAAATTATTCTGCGAAATTCTGAAGCCCGATTTTACTTTGCTAAATGGGATGCCTCTTAAAACCGTATTGCAGGATAATTTGGGCCATTTCTCCGGAAAGTTTTTATATATATCAATTGGAATTTGTTTTGAGGTAAGAAACATGACCGATTTACCAATCGCAGCAGTTGTAAGGATTGCAAAGAAGAACGGAGCCGAACGCGTGGGAAGCGATGCCGCAGAAGCACTTGTTGTCAGGGCTGAGAAATACATCGCATCGCTCACCAAGGAAGCCAACAAGCTTGCCGAGCACGCAGGCAGAAAGACGATCAAGAAAGAAGACGTTGATCTGGCATCAAAGTCCTAGATTAACTCTCTTTTTCTCGCATTATCGTATCCCGTTCCTGTTTTTTGCATATTTTCCGATTTTTAACGATTGATTATCATGAAATCCTTCACGTTCTCACCACTTAACCCTGCAGATGGCAATGAGGTCATTGATCTCTTCAACTACTATGTCGAGCAGTCTTTTGCAGCATATCCGGAACAGAAAGTTCCCTATGATTATTTTTCTATCTTCCTTGAATCCTGCAGGAATTACCCTTCGGTAATCTCAAAAACACCTGACGGCTCTGTTGCGGGTTTCGGTTTGCTCCGCGCCCACAATCCGATGCCGGCATTCCGCCATACAGCAGAGATCACGTATTTTATCCGGCCGGATCTTACAGGTAAAGGACTGGGATCACAGATGCTCAATTATCTTGAAACCGCTGGAAAAACACAGCAGATTGCAACTATTCTTGCCAGTATCTCGTCCCTCAATGAGAGAAGCATCCGCTTCCATGAAAAACACGGGTTTACTGAATGTGGCAGATTTGTAAAAGTTGGTATTAAAAATGGAGTAGTTTTCGATACAGTATGGATGCAAAAGTTCATCTGATTTATCAGAACTTCCCCTTAGTGCTCCTTACTACCTTCTTGTCCCCGCTCATGGACAGTGCCTCCCCAAGTGCAATACCAAATGCCTTGAACATTGCTTCACACTGGTGGTGATCATTTTTTCCGGAAAATGCGATATGTGCAGTAATACCAGCACGGTTGCACAGGCTGTAGAAGAAATGCTCGAAGATGTCTGCAGGTATATTGTTAATTGTCCTGCTGCCAAAAGTCCCGGTAAATACCAGGTATCCCCTGCCCCCGCAGTCAAGTACTACGGTAGATATTGATTCATCCATGGGAATGATCGCGTGGGCGAAACGCTTTATTCCCTTACCGTCACCCATCACCTGCTTCACGGCATCCCCGAGTACGATACCAATATCCTCAATTGTGTGGTGACAGTCCACCCCAAGATCGCCTTTGGCAGAACAGGTGAGATCGAATCCACCGTGCCTCGCCATTGCGTTGAGCATATGATCAAAGAATGGGACCCCACTATCGACGGTGATCTTCCCGGTGCCATCGGGGTTGAGCCTAATTGCAATCTTCGTTTCTTTTGTTTCCCGCTTCACTTCTACAATTCTCATTGACTCTCCTCAAGTGCCTCTTTCAGTCCAATCTTCCCGCTGTACAGGGCAGAGCCGAGCACCGCCCCGAACGCCCCAATCTCCTTTAGCCCGGCAACATCTGCTCGTGCGGATACCCCCCCGGCAACAACCACGGGAAGGCGTGTGTGATCGATCAGCCGTTTCACCGGCTCGAAACGGACTCCCTGCTGTAATCCTTCCACATCCACGTTTGTGTAGAGCAGAAAACCCGCACCTAATTCCTCGAACCGGGAGGTCCAGTCGAGATAGTCCCCAGCAGTTTCCTGCCAGCCATGCACAGCAATCTGGTTGTCTTTGGCATCAACTCCCGCCATCACCCGTCCGCTGCCATACTCATCGGCAAGAATCCGGATACACTCTGGTTTCTGGGTGGCGAGCGTTGAGATGATAATCCGTGATACACCGGTATCCAGCCAGTGTGCCGCGTCCTCAACTGAACGGATTCCGCCTCCTAACTCGATCTCGACTCCGGTTTTAATTATCAGTTCGGAGATCAGCTCAGCATTTTGTTTTGAACTCCCGAAAGCCCCGTCAAGATTTACAACATGGAGGGCATCGGCACCCTGATCGAGCCAGCGGGTTGCACAGGCAAGCGGATCGCCATATGCCGTTGCACTCTCCCGCTTTCCCTGCACCAGCTGGACACACTTGCCTCCAAGGATGTCAACAGCGGGAAATATTTTCATAAAAGATCAGCGGATCATCCGTTGGATCGCCATCACAAGGATATCTTTTGCACCGGCACGCCGCAGCGCGTTGATGAGTGAATAAACACGTTCCTCATTCACGACAGCATGCACAGCGGCCAAATCTTCACTTGAGGCAACATCCATGACCGTCGGCCCCGAGAGACCGGGCAGCACACGTTTCACTGCTTCGAGCGAAGAACGTTTCACATTCATCATCAGGTAGCATTGGCCGCGGGCCCGGATTACGCTCTCCAGTGCGAGATGGATCTCATCGATCTTCTCTTTCTTGGTCCGGAGCGATTCTTTGTTTGCGATCAGGAACGTTGATGTCTGGAGCACATCATCGATCACCCGGAGCCGGTTGGTCCTGAGCGTAGTGCCCGAGCTCGTCAGATCAATGATTGCATCCGCTATCCCGAGATGTGGGGTTGCTTCGCAGGCACCACCCACCAGTACCACATTGACCTTGACCTTCTGCTGCTCGAAGTACGTGCGGGTGATGACGGGAAATTCAGTGGCTACCTTCTTTCCTGCAAGCTGCTTAACTGAGATAATGGATGAATCATCACGGACCGCAAGCACGAGTTTTCCCTTCCCGGACTGGAGATCGAGGAGCTCTTCGACATCGGACTCTCGCTCGATGACCATGTCGTGGCCGGTGATGCCCAAATCCGCTGCACCTGTAGCTACGTATTCCGGAATATCAATGGGCCGGGCGAACAGGATCTCGACGTGAGGATCAAGAGTACGCGTGATGAGACGTCGTTCTCCGGTTTCTGCAAGGTGAAGCCCGCTCTTTTCCACTAGTTCCATGATCGGCTCTGCAATCCTGCCTTTATTAGGGATTGCAAGACGCACAATGTCGGAAAAAGGAGTGGAGGTTCCGGTTTTTTTCCCGGCCTTTATTGTTTTTTTTGGTGTAACTGCTTTCACGGTCTTTCCTGTAGTGATCAGAATGTCTTGAGTTCACCACGGATGACTGCCTCGGTGACATGGGTAACCGTTGCGAGTTTCTCATCCACGATCGAAAGGATCTCACCGTTGATGTCCTTGAGTTTGATGCCACACTGCGGCAGCACCTGCACGCTCGCAACGAGCGGCTGATCGATGGGGTGACCGATCTGCGAGAGAAGCCGGACGTACATCTCGTCAATACCATCCACCTTTTTAACACACTCTGTTGCAATCTGGGTAGAGAGCAGGTTATAGATCTTGCCAATGTGGTTGATCGGGTTCTTGCCGCTCGTGGCCTCCATGCTCATCGGGCGGTTGGGGGTGATCAGGCCATTACAGCGGTTACCGCGACCGACTGAACCGTCGTCACCCATTTCTGCCGAGGTACCAGTCACTGTCAGGAAGACGCTCTCTTTCTTTATATCGTCAGCAGTGTTTACGTGGACAACAACCTTACGCTTAGTGCTCTTCTTTGCGATCTTGACGATCTCTTCATTAAGCAATACCATATATTCCTTATATTCCTTGATGTCTGCACAATATTTGTCCACAATGGCGCAGGCGATCGTGAGCGTGATGGTGTTACCGTCACGCAGCCCCATGATCTTGATATCCTGTCCGATAGCGGGATATTTTTTCCGGAGTTTGACATCGATATATTCTGCCGAGTTTTTAATGATAGTCTCAACTTCAGAGAATGGTGCATGGCCGACACCAAAGGATGTGTCGTTTGAGCGTGGGGTTTTCCCCTGCGAGGGTTTGAAGACATCCCGGAGATCGGTAGAACCGGTCCCGAGACGACAGTCAACCATCAGATCCCGGTTAAGATTCAGTTCAGGGAGAATCTTGTGGAGGTAGGTATGTGCAGCTTCTACGGCTACTGAATCGGCGGGAATCTTGACGCCATTAAATTCTTTGGTTGCCCGTCCGTCTATAAGAACATAGATCGGGCGAATCATCTTGCCGCCGCCGAATTTCGGGCGGGACTCTCCCGCCACCACTTCACCCTGGTCGGTGTTGTGGTGCAGAACTACCCCAAATTCTTCGAGGTAGGTTTTGCAGAGTGCCCGGCTGATTGACTCGGCAATACCGTCCGCAAGGCTGTCGGGGTGGCCAAGGCATTTGCGTTCAACAAGTTCAATCCGCTGCTTTTCAAGGGGGATCTGGTCCAATGCTTCAATCTGGATATTTCTCTTCATCGATGTCCTCGTAAAACTTCGTACTAATAAACTGGGACTGGTGGTGATATAACCGTTTTCTTCTGGTGCCAAAAAATGATTGGGAGTAATGGAAAACATGCTTTAATAAATTGAATTTTGACAGGAAACGACTTAATTCCTGCTGTTATTAGTTTGAAGGTAGGAATCCACTGATAAGAAAAAACGAGAGAAATTACCGGTATGGATGAATTGTAGTACAGAGGAATTATTCTGGATATGGTTAAGAAAAATTCAGCTGGTTTTGGGGATATAATCATTATGATATATTCAAGAATGATTGGAAAAAACAAGAAAAATTCAATGGATTGTTGATTTAGCGCTTTATCGTCTCAAGAACTTGTGGAGAATCGTCATCTCACTGCCCGGGGGTGTCTTTTTTACCGGGGGTTTTACCGGTGCTGGTGCAACATCGTGCTCATCTTCATCATCCTCTTCAACATTAGATACCGTGATTTTTGGAACTTTTCTCTGCTGGGTTGGCTGAGTGTGCGCTGTTGATTTTGGAGATGTGTGCGCTTCTCCGGTTTTATGCTCTGTTTTGTGAGCTGAAAGTTTGGTTCCGCACCCCGGGCAGAAGTTTGCGCTGTGAGGGATTTTTTTGCCGCAGTTATGGCAGAACTGGGGATTTATGGTTTCTTCATCTCGCGCCGGTTTTTCATGAGTCTCCGGTTGCTCTTCTGGAAGAATTTCAACAAACGGGGGGTGTTCGGGTTCGGCAACCGGCTGGCGGCGCATGGGTTCTGCTGTAACTCTTCTCACCGGGTGCGATGGGGATTGTTTGAGCGGCTGCATCGCACTTTTCATGGCAACTTTCATTGCCGATTGTATTTCTGGTTTTTTCGTAGGTTTACTATCCTCATTATCAGTTGGGGGAATCTCGCGATCATATCCCTTAATCGAGATCTGATTTTTCACCGGCTCCTGCTGTCGGACGGGTGAACGCCGTGGGATTTCTTCTTCTACGGGCTCTGGTTCTTTCTCTTCCTCGGGCACTTTATAGATCGAGAGAAGTCGTTTAACCGGAGGTTGCTTTTCATGATCCTTGGCCGGCTTTTTTGTAGGGTGCAGCCCATGTCGCTGTACGGGTTTTTCTACAGGAGCAGCAAATGTCGGTTCTTCATCCTGCTGGATAGGTTCTTCGGCCTTTTTCTTAGATGACCTCTTATGAGGTCTCTTATCTTGCAGGAGCGAGAGCCACTCATCGATCTCGGTTGTCCGGTCCATGCCATTTTGGACAAATACGATCTTCATTGTTTTTATCTCATCGTCAGGAGACTGTATAGACAGGACAAGAACAGGATCAGAATTCTCGGAAAACTCGCTGATGCAGTCCGTTATTGTATCCCTTGCAACATCTTTTGCGGTTACTTTGAGTTTTTTCTCCTGTGTATCAATTAAAAAAATACGCCTGTCGGTAAGATATGCATGGAAAAAGAATTTTTTAACGGATACATTGAGAGATCCGATCTGGACCTGTTCACCCGGCTGCAGATAGGGCGATAGTCCTCCTTCTTCGTCTTCGGTTTCTATCTCTTCATCATGAGGTTTTGTGGATTTTGTGTCTTTTTTTACAGAACTTTCTTTTTGGATAGTCTTTCCTCCCGGTGCAGAAGATTTCCCGGAGCTGTGCGGTATCTTGCCGCCACAATAGCCACACTCCACAATATTATCGCGTATATTCATCCCACAGTGAGGGCACTTCATTTATGATCTCCTTGATCGGTATCCAGAGTAGATAACTATAATGTTTACATCCCATATGAAAAATTCTATGATCGGCATCGCGGGATTCATGGATTCGTTTTGTCAGGTAGAGCGGGCGGATTATTCATAAGTGCATCCACAATTCGTATCCGTTCCTCTTCGTTGTCGATCGCATGGAGGTATATGGACGATGTTTTTCTCTGCGAACAGAGCAATGCATTGATCCTGCATCGGGTACCGTCACGATCGAGGTAACAATCTCCCGCAGTAATCCGGCTGAACTCTTGGGTCAGTGTCTTTTTAAAAGATTCATGACAATGTCCGGCATGCGTTGCTTTGCCGTCTATTACGACAAGGTATACCCCTTTCCTGCGGGACAGGTCACTATCTTCCACCATGAATGTACCATATTTTTCATCGCCCCATGGATTGAGGAATTCCCGGTAAAATGGATCGTGCTTCTCTTTCCTCTCCCAGAGAAAGAGCCCGAGGCGAAGTGGAATATAGTTTGAATACTTCTCTTCTGTTTTTGCTTTGAGATGTGAATATGATGGAGAGTTGATGACATCTTTCAAAGCCTTCTGCTCTTTTTCAAAGACATCCTCTTTCAATCCCCCCGAAAAAATCAGTTTTACCGGTTTGAAATACAAAATCTTATCAAGTACTGGAACCCCCAAAGAACCGTCTTTCATTGAGAGAAGTGTACCGGTTTTCAGCATAACAGAAACAATGGGATTACGAGGCGGGGAACTGTGTGGGGCACTGGACGGGGAAGCAAGACATGAGCGGTGAGACGACGGCATACTTGCGCGCTTTGGTGTTCCCGTGCCACTGGCGCGCGCGATCTCCATCCATGATTCGGGCGAAAAGGACTTGGTCAGGTTGTGTTTCCAGGCAGGATCGCGGATTGTTGCTATGGAAACAAGGCAGAACTTATCTTTTTCAGAGATGAATTTTGCCCCGCAATGAGTACATTCGATATAATAATCGGTATGAGGAATGCCATACAATTGCTTTCCGACAACCCGGTTTAAGATACCTGTCCGGCAGACCGGGCAGAGACTCATCCACGGCTCGGAAGAAGTGTTGATTTCTGTTCCCACCCCGACAGCGGAAAGGGAAGATACCGGAGCTGATGCACTATGCCACGTCCATGGGGGTAACAGCCGGACTCCCCTGTACCGCGCGTGTGATACTCGGTCGAGGACTTCGGTCTTCTCGGCGATTCCTGCGCTGCAGAGTACACCGGCTATTACGGCAGCACAGGGTTCACTCGCTTTAAGGTTCAAACGTTGCTCAAGACACCGGTCAAGTCCTTCTGAAACTCTATTATCAGCAGTTTGTTTTGTCGTGATGGAAAGTGTTTTTGAAAACTCGGCATTGAGGCATTCAATGGACACACTTATACGGTCTTGTGTGACTGAACATCCATCCAGCATGAATGGCAGCTGGCCAACGCGCCTGTTGATCGTTTCGCAGGTAAGTGTGAGAAGTTCTAACGGTATGGGAAAATACTGGGTGGCTGACATAGAAATGGCTCGCTGTTCGTATCGATTGTCACGCTGATGAGATAAACGATCGTATGGGTGTTTGTAGTTTCATTGTTACAAGAGAAACGGTAATTCCGGTCATAGGGTCTGGTCATTTTATTGAGTGAGTACGGAAATCAGTGGTTTGATTTGCGGGAGGAAAATGCCATTTAGGGAATTATTACGATAAGATGAAAGATTCATCAAAAAAGATGTTATTTCTTTGCCCCGGTCTTAGTGATCTTTTTTGCCGGTTTGATGGGGCTTGGGGGGTTCGTGTGTGGGGGTAATTCATCGCCATGGGGATGGGAATGTGGTGTATGTTTTTTCGGGAGCACGGGCTTTTTTATCGGCTTATGTTCCGGGTGAGGGAGTGGTCGGGCAATGGGGTGATGCCGGGCATCTTCCAGCTGGCGATCCCGATCCTGACCCGGGCCTGCTTTTACGAGAGTTGATGTATCTCGCTTGTCTTTTGGAGCGGATTGTCTTGGTGACATAATGAGTGATCTGTGCCTGCGATATAAAAAAGAGATGGTGTGGCTCCTCTGTTTTCACGTACGATTCTGAATTATCCGTGATGATTAAAAAGCCGTGGCTCTGATGGCAGCACTGTTGATAATTGCGATAATATTATTATTCTGGTACTGATGCCAAGTTTATTCCTTTTGATATGCCACAGGAATAACCACAATGCTAATGTCATAAACAACCGATTATCATGCATGCTGGACCGGGCTGAGAAGAATTTCAATAAGGGTGCTGATTTTGCCAAACTCGGAGATCTCGAAAAAGCGATAGCATTGTTTGACAAGGCACTCACCCTTGAACCTGGTAACGATATGTTATGGGTGCTTCGTGGATCCCTGTTAACTGATCTTGGACGATATTCAGAATCTCTCAGCTCGTACGATAAAGCGCTTGCTATTAAGTCAGATTATATTGTGACATGGTATAGTCGTGGCTGTGCACTACGTAAGCTCGGCCGGTTTGCTGAAGCGGTTGCCTCGTTTGACCGGGCACTTGCTCTGAACCCGGATTACACGGATGCGAAAAAACACCGGAAACTCGCATTAAGTGAATGCAATACGGAACATCATCGCTAAGCAGTTCGTGCAAAGAAAAAGCCGTTTTATCTGTTTTTTTAGAAAAAGAGGGACTTCCCTCTTCAGGATCATATTCACTTAACTTATTTTTAAGAACTAATTTCCTTTCAATTTTCAGGTAATTATCATTCTTTAGCTGATATCCTTGAGGAGGTACTTGATATCGATCCAGATGATGAGTTCATTTCGTTCGTGGTCCTTGTCCTTGACTTTCTTTTTGATGATACCGAGAATGGCAGTATCTTCCTGATTGTCCGAAGCGGATGTCTTGTCGATATCACTCAGATCGAAAGTGGATACAGACAGGACATCATCGACCATGATCCCGGTTTTAGCTCGGGTGATCTTCTCGTCAAGGACGATGATTCTGCTGTTCTCATCCTTCGTCTCGGCAGTTGATGGGATGTGGAGGCGGTCTTTTAAATCAACGATAGTTGTAATCTCGCCCCGGAGATCAATGATGCCTTTCATGTAAGATGCGCTGTTGGGGAGTTTTGTGATAGTCGTGTATTCCACCACTTCCTTTACATCGAAGAGATCGACAGCATACCGCTCATTACCGAGCAGAAACTCAACGACCTGCAGCATCCCTTTTTCATGCTTTCCTGCCTTAGACTCTTTAATAGACTGGTTTTTGTCAATCGACTCTTTGGCCGGGGTGACGGAAGGGGATGAGACCTTCCCTTCTTCAGTTGGCTTTGTAGATTTTGCCATATCAATATCCCCCGGTTCAGCACTTGAACTTCGAGACTTCTTTGGTCACTTTATCGACAATATTGTTCACATTACCGATAACCTTTGAGATCTGGTCAATTGCGGCAGCCGATTCCTCGCTAGCCGCAGCAGCATCAGTGGATTCCTTTGATGTACTCTGCATCAGTCCGCCGACTTCATTGACACTGGCAGTCACTTCCTCGACAGATGCAGCCTGCTCTTCAGCAGCGGCAGCAACATCACTGATGTTCTTGCTGATCTGATCAATCGATGTAACGATCTTGGAGAAGCTGGCCAGCGTATCTTTCAATGCTTCGCTACCCTGTTTGACCCCGGTGTTAGCTGAAGTGACCGCATCTACAGCGCTGTTGGTCTGCTGCTGGAGACTGTTAATCATGTCAGCGATCTTTTCGGCAGAAGCCCGTGACTCGACCGCGAGCGACTTGACTTCAGTTGCAACGACAGCAAATCCGCGTCCTGCATCTCCGGCACGAGCTGCTTCAATAGCTGCGTTAAGGGCGAGCAGGTTCGTCTGGTTCGCAAGATCGGTGATCAGGTTGACGATCTCGCTGATTTTGTCCATCTGTCCCTTGATCTCGAGGATGATGACATTGACATCATTTGAAGACTTGGTGATGCCCTGCATACCGTCCTCAGTCTTCTGGGCTAAATCCATTCCCTCCTTGCTGTAGAGGGTCGTGTCCTGTACGAGTTTCGCGGTCATATCCGCACGGGTCGCGACTTCCTGGATAGTGCGGGAGAGATCTTCCATGGCCTTTTGCACCTGGTCGATACCGGACATCGATTTCTCGACATTGACACTGACTGCGCTTGTGTTTCTTGCAACCTGTCCCGCACCCGCAGTGACTTCCTCAACACTGGCATTGGCTTCTTCGGCTCCTGCTGCCAGATCGGTCACCTGTGCACTGATGTTGGTCATTGCATCAGACACAGCTACACCGATATTGTTCAGGGCTTCTTTGAAGGCTAACCAGTCGCCGGGGACTTTGAGGTTCGGATCGACACGGGTAGTGAAGTCCTGTGTTGCATACCCCTTTGAGACCCGAAGAGCTTCGTTGACCGGTTCGATGACCGAGTCGAGTGTCTGGTTGACACCTTCTACGATCTTCTTGTAGTCGCCGTTGTGCTTGCTCGTATCTGCCCGTGTGTTTAGTTTTCCCTGCACAGCGGCAGTTGAAAGCTGATTTGTATCTGTGATGAGATTGTTTATCGCCTTCGTACATTGGCCCAGTGATTTGTAGATCTGGGCAAATGTTGCATGTACTTGGGCAGTCTCTTCATCCCCGGGAGCCTGAGCAAGATCTATGGTTAAGTCTCCTACAGCAAGTTTATCCAGAGCGATGGTGAGTTTATTGGTCTCTCCGGTCTGGTATGCGACAATCTTTGACGAAAGTCTTCCTGCATTTGTGGCTTGTTTCTCTGCTTCAACAGCCTGCCTCTCTTTTGTCTTTACTTCAGTCTGATCGTTTAACAGTTCAAAGGCGCCGATAATATCGCCTTTTTTGTCCCGGAGGGGGATTGACTGGTACGAGATATCAAGTATGTTTTTCCCTGGCCGGGCATCCGTGGTTCCCTGCGCATTATTCCCGGTTTTCATTGCAAGGCAGCTGGCGCACCGCTCGGTTTTACAATCTCCCGTTCGGAAATGTGTGTGGCAATAGGCTTTTTCTTTTAAAAGTCCGTCAAGGGTGGTGCCGCCAAGCCGGGTTCCTGCCTTATTCATAAACTGTATCTTGTAATTTTTATCAATGATCATACAGGGGACCGGCATTTCGTCGATTAACCCTACAAGGCGTTCGATGGAATTATTGACACCTTCAATAATTTTCTTATAATCTCCTTGGTGTTTTCCCGTATCGGCACGGATGTTTAGCTTGCCTTCAATCGCCGCATCTGCAAGCATATAGGCATCAGCAGTGAGAGCGTTGATGTTATCGATACAGTTGTTTAAGTTATTCTTGATCTCGTTGAAATCCCCGTTGTAGTTGTCGGTGATCTTCTTTGGCATATCTCCTTTGGAAATTTTGTCAACATATTCGGCAGCGACATTCAGGGGGCCTATGACTGAATCAAGAGTTTTATTGAGCCCATTGATCATGGCAGCATATTCCCCTTTGAATTTACTGGAATCGCCCCGTGAATCAAGCCGCCCTTCAATGGCAGCATTGCTGAGCGTTGTTATGTCATTACTGAACTGCTGGATGTTATTGACCACGCCGCTGAACGCTTCAGAAACCTGACCTATTTCATCGCCACCACTTACCATTCTGGCGTTTGAGTCAATGTCCTTTGCAGCACCTGAGATATCCCCATCCATGACCCTCCTGCCAAGGCTGACAAGGTCTCCCATTCTCCGGGCAATTGATTTACCAAACAGTGTTGCAATCGCTGCTCCGGCTCCAATACTGATGATAAGGATGAGGATGATGGCGTTTCTCAGTCCATCAATCGGCCCGCTGAAATCAGCGGGATTAACACGTGTAGCGATGAACCAGTCCATTGGGGCGAAATACGTGTAATACGCAAGAGCATCCTTTCCTTCGTAGACGTAAGACATGTGAGCGGTGCTGGTCTTTACATTATCCTTGTTCTGGAGCATTTGCTTGATAAAGGGTAAATCTGCTACGCTGGATCCTGCTGCAAGTGATGGGTGAGTGATTACAGTGCCCTTGCTATCGAATACATACACGTATCCATTCGCTCCGATTTTTGTATTAATCATTTCTTGTTTTAGCGGGCCATAGACTACATCTTCAGGAACTCCGACAAAGAGGATACCTATGATATCGCCATTCGAGTTCTTGATTGGTTCATATGCCGCTACGTACGGCTTTCCGACAACAACCGCAGAACCGTAATATGTTTGTCCTTTATTGATGACTGCATCGTAAACGGCATCTGAAACCTGTGTACCAATGGCACGTTTCCCATCTGCGCCAACAACATTGGTTGAGACCCGGATCGCTTTATCGCCAATCTTCTGGAAGACGGTAGCTTTAACATCCATATCTTTTTCTATGGAGTCAACAACTCCGAAATTATCGTTAATGATCTGACCCCCATAGGCAATCTTTCCATCAACGATCGCCGGGGTTCCTGAAACAGCGAACCTGCTCCTTAATAAGTTTAAGTCCCCGTTCAGTTTGGATTTGGAGAGATCATACGAATTCGAAGTCATTCCCCGAAAATCGGTTACCTGTGTATTCAGGGTCATATCGAGCTGGCTGTTAATCGCGTTGCTCGCCGTTACGTATGCCACGATTCCTAACACGAGGGTTGGGACTATGACAAGGATAAGGCAGATGATCAGGATTTTTGTTCCAATCTTCAAGCCATTGAACTTATCTGATAACTTTTCGATCATGATATTCTTCTCCATTGCTTGTTCAGAC
>JBAZQT010000114.1:0-4427 GCA_041645055.1 Methanoregula sp.
TCGGTGGCTTTGCACTCGGCCTCTCGTTTTTCTGCATTGAAGAGGTCGATAAACCCATAACAGAGAACCGCACGGATACCGGACTCGTCGACCGCCCGCGCTGCTTCGTCCATCATGAAGTACATGTCGTTAAATGCGGTTGTACCTGTCTTGATCATCTCAAGACAGGCCAGTTTTGTGCCCCAGTAAACATCGTTCCCGGTAAGATGGGCTTCGAGTGGCCAGATCTTCTGGCTGAGCCAGTCCTGAAGAATCATATCATCCGCATAACCACGGAGCAGAGACATAGCCGCATGAGTGTGGGTATTGGCGAGGCCGGGGAGGGCAATCGCACCATCCCCGTCAATCACCAGATCTGCTTCACCCTTGTGCTGCCCCCGGATACCGCTCCCGACCGCAACGATAGCACCGCCATCGTTCACAAAAATATCTACAGTCTTTCCGTCAACCATCACATTTGCAATCAGGATCGATTGCCGTTTGTTGAAAATATTATCCATATCGCCCATAATTATCTCCAGTCAGTTTCATGCCATATTTTTGATGATCGTGTTTACCAGTTCTGCGGTGCGGTGCCGGTATGATCGTGAAATCTCAAGAATTTCATCAAAGGTTAATACCCCTTCAGCCAGACCGTTTGCATAGTTGTCTACCGTACAGAGTGCTGCAAAATCCATCTTGAGTTCACCAGCCAGGGTGGCCTCAGAAGCGATGGTCATCCCGACGAGATCGGCTATACGGGAAAATGCCCGAATCTCAGCAACTGTCTCAAACCGGGGGCCTTTTGTCTGTACATACACTCCGCCGTGCCGGGCTTCAGGTATGTGAGAAGCGAGCTTTTTGGAAAGAGCCTCAGACATTACCGGGAGTACATGCTCGATTGCGTGGTCGTGAATCGACGGGATATCAGTCATGCTCACATAATCGGTCGGAATAACAAGTGAGCCTGGGGTAATCTCGCGGTTTAATGATCCAGTGGATCCAAATGCGACAATCCTGTCCACACCTTCTATTGCGAGCGCGGCCAGGTTCGCCCGGAAATTGATCCTGTGCGGAGGAAGACCCTGCTGGTGGCGCATCAGCATGACAAAGTCCCCACAAAGAAGTCCAGCATTACCAAACGGTGTGTACACTCGGCGTTTCTCGAGTTCCGGCAGCTCAGAAAACAGGAGGCTTGTACCCCCGATAATGCCGAGCATCAGCTCCACATCCCGGCCCGTTCAGACCGCTTACCCGCTAACATGGTTGATACAAACTGCATGCACTACCTTCGCTTCTGAATGGTTGTCGCAGGAGACACTAATATTTAGCGAATTATCAAAGAGCATTCCGCTAAGCGTAAATTCCTCCTCTACACCAACATCTGGTATGGGTATGTTCGATACGGTCAGCGATGAGACGATCCGACGCGGGGGATGCACGGACATTTATTTCGAGCGCACGGAAGAGACGCTTCAGGCAGAGGGAATCAACCCGGATGTGGTCATGGAAGTGACAGCATCTGCACTTCCTGACGCATGGTCGGTCTTCTGCGGGCTGTCAGATGTTCTTGCGCTGCTTGAAGGATTACCGGTAACTGTCGATGCAATGGCAGAAGGTACAATTTTTTTTAAGAACGATCCCGTGTTGCGCATATCCGGGAAATACCGGGACTTTTGCCGGTATGAGACTGCGATCCTCGGGTTCCTTTGCCACGCATCCGGCGTAGCATCAGCCGCCGCTCATATCAAGGCAGCCGCTCATGACCGCCCGGTATACTCTTTTGGTTCACGCAGGCAGCACCCGGCTATCGCCCGCATGATCGAACGGGCAGCATGGATCGGTGGGGTTGACGGTGTCTCTAATACTTGCGCTCCTAAGGGAATACCGGTTGTCGGCACCATGCCGCACGCATTTGTGATGTGCTACAACAAGGCCGAAGATGCATGGCGTTCGTTTGACAAACATGCCCCAAAAGAAGTCCCGCGGATCATGCTCTCCGATACATACTGTGATGAAAAAACAGAATCCCTGCGGGCTGCTGAATGCGGGGCGACAGCAGTCAGGCTCGACACACCTCGTTCACGGCGGGGTAACATGCGGTCTATTATTGAAGAAGTCCGCTGGGAACTGGATGCTCATGGATATTCCGATGTGAAGATCTTCTTATCCGGTGGAGTAACCCGGGAAGAGATTATTGCGTACCGTGATATTGTTGATGCATTCGGGGTTGGTGGGTCCATAGCAAACGCACCCGTAATTGATTTTGCTTTAGATATCGTGGAGATAGAAGGACAGGTCAAAGCAAAAAGGGGTAAGCGGAGCGGGGTGAAACAGGTATACCCGCTGTCATCAGGTAAACGCACGGTCCTTCCTGTAAAAGATAAAAAACCACAAGGTGCAATCCCGCTGATTGAACCGTTTATAAAAAACGGAGTGGTAATAAAAAGATCGGATATGGCTGATGCCCGGACACATGTGCTCACCTGGCTCAAATCCCCGGCCGCATCGGATAAATAATTATTTTTCCGGGAAATCTCCGGTTTATCTCTCGCCTTTTTTTTAGCCCAATTCTTTTAACCTATGGCATCCTACTATAGTGGAGCGGGCTGGTAGATCAGTGGTAGATCGCTCCCTTGGCATGGGAGAGGCCGCGGGTTCAATTCCCGCCCAGTCCATTCGTTTTTAACCAGAGCCAACGTGACTTTGGTACCTTTTCATAATGCCAGTCATACCGTGTAATGTCATGCGGATTGGAGATTTGTGAAGTGTCCCTATCGCCAGTTGTTCCTGAACAAACAACAGTAAATGCATATCCTCTGCGTTCTGAATACAATTGCCGGTTTTAACCGGTTTTTTGCAGGTACCCTTTCCTCTATACTTTTATCACATCAGCGCCAATGAGGGATTGTTAAGGTGAAGCAGTACGACAACTTTGTTGCAGTTTTCGGTTGAAGGAGTCTCCTGTGCCATCACCGTCGGAAAGACTGTCTTTGTCGAACGGATGGTCCGGATAACTTCGCAATCAGGAGGTGAATACGGGATTGTTGGCGTGATTAACCTTCATGGACGGACGGTCCCGGTTTACCAGATCCGGACACTCCTTGGTTTCCCTGATCGCAACCCCCGACTGTCAGACGTTCTGATTGTAACAAAGTCTGGTTCTGATTGCATTGCTCTCTGGATCGATGAGACCTCCGGTATCAGCCCGGATACCTCTCTTCCCCTAAATGACCTTTCCGTACTTGCCGGTGATACTGTTGTGCAGGGGGTGACGATTACTACCGAGGGACTTATCATCATCAGTGATCTGCCAGGTTTTTTAAAGAACAGGTACCTGGAAAAGATCAGTACTGCGCTCCACACAAGGAGGATAATTCCCCGGGAAGATAATGAAAATGCAGGTGATGGGAGGGTTGAGACGATCCTCGCGGAGCGGGCACAAAAACTCTCACAACCTGCAGCCAGATCGAAGGGGATTGTCCGGATAGAGGTACTAAAATTCCGGCTTGCCTACCAGGAATATGCTATTGGTATGAAATTCATAAGAGAAGTAGTCCTGACCGGTGGGATCACCCCGGTTCCCGGAACTCCTGAATATATCTCCGGTATCTGTGCAATACGCGGAGAGATCATATCTCTTGTGGATCTCCGGGCGCTCTTCTCCATCAATGGCAAAGGTCTCACAGATCTAAACCGGGTGATTGTTGTCACTAACGGAACGATGACATTTGGCATTCTTGCCGATTATATCACCGGTATTGCAACAATCCCGGCCAGTATCCCCGCTACACCAACACCTGTTCAATCCACAGGTGAAGTTCCCTATCTGCTAGGAGTTGTTGATGGAATTGTCGTACTGGACGGGGCAGCGCTCCTTACCGATCGTCGTATGCTCATTGATGAAACCATTGCCTGAAACATTCCAATTGATATATTCGCACGGTTTTCTCACTATGGTGCTCTGGTAATTTCTGAATGTGCTGTAAATAATATCAGTACTTTTAAACAATATGCGATCAGTCTATTCATTACCAGCATGTAATCGGGTACTGGAATGGTGTGGGATAGTATGCAGTTTGGTATGCAGTTTTTTTCCAACATGAAAGTCGGGACCAAGATTCTCGTAATCTGTCTTTTCTTGGCCATCATCCCGACACTGTTACTCGGGTTGGTCGCCTATACCAGCTCGAGCAGCGTTATCAGTGAACAGACTCAGGCATTGTTGGAGACACAGACCGGGGATATGAAAGGGTGGACCAACGATGTCTACAAGCTGACAAGAAATAAGGTCAACAGCGACCTCAATGTGGCAAAACAGAATTTCTATGGTAAGGGTACACCGGAAGTCATCAACGACCAAATGACGTTAATCGACAGCAGGGGCAACCGTTACGTAGTAAATGATAACTTCGAGACTGTCGATCAGGTGCAGGCAATGGTCGGGG
>JBAZQT010000043.1:0-25261 GCA_041645055.1 Methanoregula sp.
GGAGTTACCACCGCCGGTGTCACTACTGCCGGAGTTTCCTCCACCGGAATTCCCTCCGGAGTTACCACCGCCGGTGTCACTACTGCCGGAGTTTCCTCCACCGGAATTCCCTCCGGAGTTACCGCCACTACCATCTGATTTTGCATTAAGTGGTGAGGAAAAATCAGCTGCCTGCGAGAATTCGATGACAGGTGTTGATGAAGAGAACCATCCGTACGCTGCAACAACAGGAGCTATGCTCACTATCATAAGCATCGCCAAAATTTTTTTCAGGAATGTTATTGAAGTTCGGTTCGGGGCCATCCAAATCTACCTCTTCGCTGAATTTTTTAATATCCTGTCAAAGGTTGCCCTCGTGTATATACTGTGTTAAATTATTGGGGTACAGTGTTCATGTGATTGTTTTATCTAATAACAGTTTCTATGTACGGAATTTTAGTTTTTCCTTATATTTAGATAAATTAAAGCATTTTTTTTAACATTTTTACTTTTTCCAGCGTAAACGCTGTTTTTAGGATTTTAAAAATGTTCATATGATTTGAAATCAGATTGTCAAGTTGGATCTTCCCGACTTTAAAAACCAAGGGGGTGATTCGTGCACTTATCCTTTTTTTCCCGTGAACCGGAACGATCCCCCAGGCACAGTAATTTCAAACCGCGCACCATTTCCATAGATTCCTGTTTCCCGTATTGTGATACCGGTAATTTCAAGAATCTCCCGTGCAAGGAAGAGACCCATGCCTTTCTGTGCACCAAATCCACGCTGGAATATTTTCTCTTTCAGGTTATCCGGAATACCGGCACCGTTGTCCTCAAAAATGAGATGGATACCGTCGGCGGTTTCCTGATAACTGATAGTCACCTGATTTGCAGTTTTTCCATGGATAATAAGATTATCCGCAAGCGTGAAAAAAACCCGTTCGAGCAAGGGGTCAGCATAAATTTCCAGATCATCAAAACTGACCCTGCGATTGATTTTAGAAAAATCCAGATGTGAGATCGCAAATATGAATGTCTGATTAACATTATGCCACTGCGGTGTTTTTATCCCAAGATCCTGATAATTTTTAGCAAAATCAAGCGAGTGGGAAATTCTCCTCAGGGTTGCATCTTCTTTCTCCAGATATTCGTTCATCTTCATATCGGTCGACTGATCCTTTTGCAGACTGAGATACCCATTGATAGTGAAGAGAGCATTCTGGATATCATTGAATGTCACGAAGTTTAACAGATTGAGTTTTTTATGCGCCTGCATTAATGCCTTCTCTGCCATTTTTCGATCAGTAATATCACGAGCGATCATAAGAATGGCTCTTTGCCCAAACTCATCAAATATCCGGGCATTAATCTCGACCGGAATCATCTTCCCGTTTTTCGCTTTATAGGATGATTCAAACTGGACAAAACCTTCCATTTCGGCCAACCGGATCAGCTCAGGTTTTTCCTCACACACATCCTTCATCATGATCGCTTCAGGTGACAGAGAGAGAAGCTCCTCCCGTGAATACCCTAAAAGACCCGCGGCAGCATCGTTTACTTCGACAATTGCGCTATATGTATCCTGTTCACCTGACCGGTAAATAATTACAGGATCGGTAATGCTGTTGAAGAAAAGCCGGTATTTTTCTTCGCTCTGGATTAGTTGGCCCTGAAGCTGCTCCTGGGAAGTCTCCAGCTCACCGAGCATTCCATTTACATTATTAGCAAGTGACCCGATCTCATCTTCACCGCTTATTTCAACGCGAGCGGAAAAATCCCGCTTTTTCCCAATATCATTCAACCGCCCACTCAGGTGAAGAATCCTTGAGAGTACGGTCTTTTCCAGAAGCAGGAGTATTGCAAGTCCGAAAACAAGACCGGCAATAATGAGGAGATTCACAAAATAAATTGTTGTTGATTTTCCCTGTTCATAGATATCCCTGACAATGCTGACTTTAAGGATCATTACCGGCTGACCCGACATATCGCGAAGCAGGGAGTAAGTACCCAGTGTATTACCCCCCAGCGGTATTATGTAAGTGGGGGCATCGATTGAAAGTGAGTCCTTTCCTTCACGCTGGACAAACGGAGTGGAGGATGGGGGAAAATGCGTGATGGCATTT
This sequence comes from Methanoregula sp., assembly GCA_041645055.1. Taxonomy (GTDB): domain Archaea; phylum Halobacteriota; class Methanomicrobia; order Methanomicrobiales; family Methanospirillaceae; genus Methanoregula. The sequence goes on from JBAZQT010000043.1 coordinate 2,103, forward strand.
CCGAAATCCGCAGGAAGATCTGTTTTACGGTACGGTTGTAGTTCAAGCGGGAGCTGGGCAAGAGATGAAAGCCGGGATACTTCCATGGCATCGAGATTTCTTCCCATGAGGATATACCCGATCACATTTTCGTCATTGGGACCGGAAAAAACCGGGCGTATCGCAAGCATCAGCGGACCTTCCGGAAACTGGATGATACCCAGGGTACCGAATTCAGATTTCATCCTTGAGGGAACCTGTTGATGAGATAGGAGTAGCATGGCGAGATCGGGGGGAACGGGTTTTTCCGTATGGCGATCGAGGTTGTATCCTTTTCCGGAGATTAATGTCCCATTGGTATCAGTAAGAAGGATATAATTGAACTGGAGCCGCTCAAACGTATCCGGATCAAGCCGGGACCAGGTTGTTGCAGAAGTCGTTGTGATCAGAAATGTTCGTGTATCATCACGCGATGCCCAATCGTGTGCTACAGCATCCAGAGTATTAATGTCGTTCCCCAGAGCAACTAGAACCCGGTTTGTATCTTTTTGTGCACTCTGATACTCGACACGGGAGAATCCCTCCAGTACGACCGTTTCAGATAACACTAGAAGGACAAGTATCAGACAAGCTATAGTAACACATAAGATTACAACGGTCTTTTTTCGGATATCCACTGGTTATCACTTGCCGCAGTCGTAATTTCTTTAACTAACCGTGAGTTACAGAATGACATTAAAGGTTGCTTCTCATAAGACCATTTCCACTATTTTTACCCGGTTTTTCCCATAAATCCGAAATAGATCATGCAGGAAAGACGTAGAACCCACACGTCTTAATTATCGTTCTTCCGGCAAACCTTGACGAATAACGCAGATCATCATACATGTTCCAGACCATACGTTCACGTTGTTTAAATTTTTGGATTATTTGAGATACGTTAGAAAGCAGCAATGTGCTCAATGGGAGTTAAAATGCAAATCAGGCGGCATATTGTTCATGACTCTCATGCAATAATAAATGCATCAATAGCCAAAAGGTTACAATAATGTATAAATATGTACAAAGTAGATCTTGATCCATACAACTGCCAAAGAATCGGCAGCTGATGGTACGGTGATGCCAATGGGATGGAAACTGCTCCTATGAAACAGCAACTGAAAATTAACCTTGGACTGAATGAATACCTGACCGCAGTAAAAGACCAGCCAAAGCCGCTGATCATTCCGCTTTGTGCCGAGCTGCCGTTGCCGGATATATCGCCGCTGGATGTATACACCGGAACCCGAAACGGTTGTGGTTTCCTGCTTGAATCAATGGAGGGGAGCGAGAAGATCGCCCGCTATTCCTATATCGGGATCGATCCAGAGTTCGTAGTCACGATAGGTAAGACTGTGGACGTGCAGGGCAATGAGCGCTTCACGGCAATAGCAAAAGAACCTGAGGGTGAGACACCTGTTGACAAGATCAAATCAATCCTCTCCCGGTTCTGCTATGTGAACGTAAAAGCGCCACGGTTCTTCGGTGGCATGGTAGGCTACTTTGCGTACGACTGTGTATATTCGCTCTTTGAGAAAGTACGCGGGGAGCATAACGGTGTCCCACCAGCTGCCGGGAACCGTGCCCTCGAAGATCATGACGCCAGTTTCATGCTTACCAAGGACTGCATAGTCTTCGATCACGCGGAACGGAAACTTTTCATCTTCTCCTGCCCGTTCCTCACCTACGAATCCGATCTGGAAGAAGAATATAATCAGAGCATTGCGAAGATCCAGGCGCTGGGCGATCATGTTGCAGGCATCGCATCGGGAAATAAGAGAAGCGGAACACTGAAACAGCCAAGCAATAAAAAGCCGGAGTATATTTCGTCTGTATCGCAGGAAATTTTCGAACAATCTGTCGAACGAGTGAAGGAGCACATCGTCGCGGGGGACATCTTCCAGGCAGTGATCTCGCGCAGGATGGAGTGTGCTGTAAAGAATGATCCGTTCGCGATCTATGCTGCACTCCGTGAGATCAACCCCAGCCCGTACATGTATTATCTCGATTTTGGAGACGAGCAGGTTATAGGCGCGAGTCCTGAGATGCTCGTGCGGGTGGAGAAACGGCGGGTAACAACCGTGCCGATCGCCGGCACCCGTCCACGAGGAGGTAATGCCCATGAAGACGCACAGCTCGCCCAGGAACTTCTTGAAGATCCCAAGGAGCGGGCAGAGCATACGATGCTTGTCGATCTCGCGAGAAATGATATCGGCCGGGTCTGCCGGTTCGGTTCTGTTGAAGTCGGGGAATTCATGGGTATTGAGAAGTTCTCCCATGTCCAGCATATTGTCTCTACGGTCAATGGCACTCTCAAAGACAACCTGGATTGTTATGATGCCTTCAAATCCTGTTTCCCCGCCGGAACAGTATCTGGTGCACCAAAAATCCGGGCAATGCAGATCATCGGCGAGGAAGAAACACAGAATCGCGGGCTCTATGCCGGGGCGGTCGGGTATATCGGCTTTGACCGTAATCTCGAGTTTGCGATTGCCATCCGTACTGTAATTGTCCGCAATGGCCGGGCATATGTGCAGGTAGGAGCAGGAATTGTTGCTGATTCCATCCCGTCCAATGAATGGAAGGAGACCGAGAGCAAAGCGTCTGCGATGCTGCGGGCGATCGAGCGGGCCGGGGTGTCATCATGAAAGTCCTGATCGTAGACTGCTACGACAGTTTCACCTTCAACCTGTACCAGCAGGTAGGAAAACTCGGGGGCAACCCGGTGGTCATGACCTGCGATACACCACTTGAACAGCTGGAAAAGTGCGGGTGCGACCGGATCATCCTCTCACCCGGGCCGGGAACTCCCCACGATTCCGGTGTCTGTATGGGAGTGCTGGAAACGATGAGCAGGACGATTCCCACGCTGGGGGTCTGTCTCGGGCACCAGGCAATCTGCACCGCTTTCGGGGGCGAAGTCATCAGGGCAGAGCACCTGATGCATGGCAAGACCTCAGCAATCCGGCACGACGGGCATGGAGTGTTTACCGGAATACCCACACCATTTACCGCGACACGCTACCACTCACTGGTTGCTCGTGAAGATTCCCTGCCTGCGGAACTACAGGTTTCGGCTACAAGCCTCGACGACGAGTATGTGATGGGCGTCCGACATACCCGGTATCCGATTGAAGGGGTCCAGTTCCATCCGGAGAGTATCCTTTCGCAGGAAGGCGACCGGATAATCCGGAATTTCCTTTTCGGAACCGGGGGTGCATCATGACGTATAAAGAGACACTCATAAAACTTGCAGCACGACAGGATCTCGAACCTGTTGAAGCGGCAGCTATCATGAGTACTATTATGGAAGGGCAGGCCTCGCAGGCACAGATTGGTGCATTTCTCCTTGCGTTACATATGAAGGGAGAGACTGCCACCGAAATCGCGGCCTTTGCCCGTGTGATGCGGGATCATGCGATCACGATTAGACCTGTCACTCGACAGATGCTCGTCGATACATGCGGTACCGGAGGAGATGGGGCGCAGACGTTTAACATAAGTACCGCTTCAGCATTTGTTGCAGCAGGAGCCGGATGCCCGGTAGTCAAGCATGGCAACCGGAGTGTAAGCAGCAGGTGTGGTTCGGCAGATGTCCTCGCTGCGCTTGGAGTCGGTCTCACGCCAGCCCCGGAATTACAGGCGCGTATTGTGGAAGAAGTAGGCATTGCCTTCTTCTTTGCCCCGAATTACCACCCGGCCATGAAACACGTTATGACCGCCCGGCAGGAGATTGGATGCAGGACGATCTTTAACATCCTTGGCCCTCTGGCAAACCCTGCCGGTGCGCAGGCACAGGTGCTTGGCGTTTACCGTTCTGACCTGACAGGCACACTCGCTGATGTACTCAGGATGCTCGGACTCACACGGGCAATGGTGGTTCATGGATCCGGTCTGGACGAGATCACAACTACGGGCGATACGATAATTGCTGAGCTAAGTAATGGAGTAATCCAAACGTATTCTATCCGATGTGATACCTACGGTATTGAACCTTCGCAACCGGCAGATCTCACTGGAGGCGATGCACAACAGAACGCCCGTATCATCCGCAATATACTAGACGCAGAACGGGGTGCAGCACGAGATATCGTACTCATGAATGCAGGAGCTGCTATCTACGTCGGAGGACTGGCACGGGATCTGCATGAGGGGATCCGGCTTGCTGCCAAATCCATAGATTCCGGGAACGCTGCTGCCCGGCTCGATGCACTGGTAGATGCAACACGGGGTGTGGCATGATCCTCGATGAGATCATCAAGCGCACGGAAAAGCGGATTGCCCTGCTGCCGGCAACATTTCCTGAGAACGGAACAAAATCTCATGTAAGCCTGATCGATGCGATACGGAACAGGAATGGCAGGAATGCTGTGATCGCCGAGATCAAGTGTGCTTCCCCCAGCCGTGGCACCATCCGCCGCAACGTGGACATGGCGATGATGGCGGGAGCACTTGCGGGCAGCGGATGCGTGGCACTCTCGGTGCTGACCGAACCGTATTTCTTCGGGGGCACGGGACAGGACATAGCCCGGGTGAAATCTGCAGTCTGCATCCCGGTTCTCAGAAAGGACTTCATCATCGACGAACAGCAGATCGCAGAGACACATGCACTCGGGGCTGACGCAGTCCTGCTGATTGCAGCTGTGCTCAAAGAGCGCCTGCCGGTGTTTGTCGACCTCGCACAAGAGTATGGTATTGAACCGCTTGTCGAAGTCCACAATGCAGAAGAAGTAAAAACAGCACTTGCTACCCGCGCCGAACTAATCGGTATAAATAACCGCAATCTTGCGACTCTCACTATTGACCGCTCCACGACCCGGCTCCTCTCGGAGAGTGTCCGGTCCGCAGGGAGAACAATCGTATCAGAAAGTGGTATGCGTTCAGCCGATGATATACGGGAGATGAAACCCTACTGCGATGCTTTTCTGATCGGTTCATCGATCATGATGCACGATCGCCCGGAGAAGAAACTCGAGGAGTTCGTATGCGCATAAAATGCTGCGGAATCACGAGACCGGATGATGCACGGTACGCAGAGGCATGCGGGGCAGATGCAATTGGCGTTGTGGTGTTTTCCCCAACGTCAAAACGGTCAGTAACACCGGAACAGGCACGGGAGATTTTTGATGCGGTCGGCCCGTTTATCACAACCGTTGCGGTGAGCCATACCACATCACCAGAGGACCTCGAAAAGATGCTTGCCCTGCACATGGATGCAATCCAGATATCGCATCCATTTGCGTTCCGGGAAAAACCAGCAGCGAAAGTGATCCGGGTCATCGGGAGAACCGATCCCCTGCCAACAGATTGTGATGCAATTATCGTGGATGAGAGTCACGGCAGCGGGAAAAACTTTGATCTCTCTCATGCCCGTGACGCTGTGCAAAGATCTGAATTACCGGTCATCCTTGCCGGGGGACTCACTCCGGAAAACGTAGCGGATGCCATCCGGCAAGTGCACCCGTATGCCGTAGATGTTGCAAGTGGCATCGAGACAGCACCAGGAATAAAAGACAAAAAAAAAATAGCTGCGTTTATTGCGGCAGCAAAAAAGAGCGAATTATGACAACAAAGGGAAGATACGGACAATACGGCGGGCAGTATGTCTCAGAGACACTGATGAGCGCACTCATCGAACTGGAGGATGCATATAGCAAGGTGAGCAGGGATCCACAGTTCGCCCGTGATCTTGCTGCATTGCAGATTGAATACGCAGGGCGCGAGACACCGCTTACCTTCTGCCCGAATGCCTCACGCGAACTTAAGTGTAAGATATATCTCAAGCGCGAGGATCTCGTGCATGGCGGTTCTCATAAACTGAACAACACTCTCGGGCAGGCACTGCTTGCCAAAAAAATGGGCAAGAAACGGCTGATCGCCGAGACTGGTGCCGGACAGCACGGAGTTGCAACAGCGATCGTCGGTGCAGCACTTGGGATACCCGTTGAGGTGTACATGGGTGAAGTGGACACCCAGCGGCAGGCGCTCAATGTCTTCCGCATGGAGCTGATGGGGGCAAAAGTGATCCCGGTCAAATCCGGGACACGGACGCTCAAGGACGCAATCAATGAAGCACTTCGCGACTGGGTGGCAAACGTGCGGGACACGTACTACCTGATCGGTTCGGTTGTTGGTCCGCATCCGTACCCTCTCATGGTCAGGGACTTCCAGTCGGTGATCGGCAGAGAGGCCCGGGAGCAGGTGATGAGAAAAGAGGGCCGGCTTCCCAATGCGATAGTTGCGTGTGTCGGCGGCGGGTCGAATGCCATCGGTATCTTCCACCCGTTCCTTGACGATGATGTGGAACTGATCGGTGTCGAGGCCGGGGGTGAGGGGATAGAGACAGGAAAACATTCCGCCACGCTCTGCGCCGGTGATACGGGAGTTCTGCATGGAACGCTTTCGTACCTTTTGCAGGATGAGCACGGGCAGATACTCCCCACTCACAGCATCTCTGCAGGTCTGGATTACCCCGGTGTTGGCCCGGAACATGCAATGCTTAAGGATAAACACCGCGTGACCTATGCGGCAGTGAACGACCCTGAAGTGCTGGACGCGTTCAGGTTCCTTTCAAAAACCGAGGGAATCATCCCGGCACTGGAATCCGCCCATGCGGTAGCATACGTAAAACAGAACGCTGACAGGTTTGACCGGGATGATATCGTGATCATCAACCTTTCGGGACGTGGCGATAAGGATGTCGCTGAAGTGGCCAGGATGCAGGGGTGCCTGTAATGGGACGGATTGAAACGGCATTTACTGATGCCTCTATGAAAAAACCAGCCTTCATCGGGTTTACCGTTGCAGGAGACCCGGATAAGGCTACCTGTATCCGGATCGCCCGGGCACTGATCGCCGGTGGAACGGATATCCTTGAACTGGGAGTTCCGTTCTCTGACCCGGTAGCCGATGGTCCAACCATCCAGAAAGCCGATGAGCGGGCGCTCGCAGCAGGCACGACACCGGACACGGTATTTGAGATCGTACGGGAGATCCGCAAAGATTCTGATGTCCCGATCGTGTTCCTCACGTATTACAACATCGTCCATCGCCGTGGGATCGAGAAATTCTATCAAGAAGCTCACGATGCCGGCGTGGACGGTATCCTGATAGCCGATATGCCGGTCGAAGAATCAGGGGAGATCTGTGCTGTGGCAGAACGACGCGGCATTGACCCGATCTTCCTTATCACCCAGACGACCTCTGATGAACGGATCAAAAAGATTGCAGCAAAGGCACGCGGGTACCTGTATCTTGTCGCGGTGCTGGGCGTTACCGGTGTCCGTGAACAGGTTTCCGACGGGGCAATCGAACTCCTGCTCCGGGTTCGCAGGCATACCTCTCTTCCACTCGCACTCGGCTTTGGCATCTCAACTCCCGCACATGCACAGACCTGTGCCCGCGCCGGAGCTGACGGGGTGATCGTAGGCAGCGCAATTGTAGAGATTGTTGAGCGAAACCTGAAAAACACGGCCGCGATGGAAAGGGAGTTACAAGATTACGTTATGGCGATGAAACGAGCAGCTTCGGCCAATCAATAAAAAATTCTTTTTAAAAAACCATCTTTTTATTCAGTGCCGGACAAAACTATCCGGTTAATCATGACATCAAAAAACACACTCCTTATCATTATGGGCATCTGCCTTGTTGCCGTTCTTCTTGTGGCTGGTTGCACACAGCCGACGGCACCCGCACCAACAAAGACACTCACTCCAACCCCTGCAGCAACGGCGGGTATGGCGAACCCGGCCTCAGTGAACTGTGGCAAAGTCGGGGCTACATCAGAGATTATGAATAACCCTGACGGTAGCCAATACGGCATGTGCAAATTCCCTAACGGAACTTCCTGCGAGGAATGGGCACTCTTCCGTGGCGAAGGATGCAAGTCGGGAACTACAGTAACCACAACAGCGCCGGCAATTTCCGGCATGGCAAACCCTGCATCCGTCAATTGTGGTAAAGTCGGTGGAAACGTCGATATTAAGAAAGATGCACAGGGCAACGAGTACGGCATGTGCACGTTTACCAATGGCACAACCTGTGATGAATGGGCACTCTTCCGCAATGAAGGCTGCAAACCATTCACACCCGTGACCACAACAGCAGCAGTGGTCGGTATGGCAAACCCGGCCTCAGTGAACTGTGGCAAAGTCGGGGCGACATCAGAGATCCTGAATAACCCTGACGGTAGCCAATACGGCATGTGCAAGTTCCCTAACGGAACTTCCTGCGAAGAATGGGCACTCTTCCGTGGCGAAGGATGCAAGCCGAATGTGGCACCAACCGCCACCCTGGCAAAATAATTTTTCTTTTCTATTCAACGGGATCCCCGCGGTAACCATGTGCTGCCAGTGCAGCGATAACGGATTTTTCCCAGCGGGCATCACCGTTATGGGGCAGCTGCAGGATCTCTTCTTTCCAGGTCTGTGCCAGCGTTTCGTCCGCGGTTTTGAGTTCGCCCGTTCCCATAATTCTGCCGCACTCATGGCCATCGCGATTGTAGATCACCATCCGGTAGCAGCAGAAATCCCTGCAGATTCGTGGGCGGGTGGCATAGATTGCACAGGCAATACCACCACCATCCGGTTTTTTCCGCATGAACGGGCATCCCTTCACTGGTTCACCATTTTTTGAACTGGGTGGATCGGTGTCAGCATACTCACCCTCTATATGGGCGAGGAAAAGTTCATTCTTTATCCCATACCTGCAGTAATAATCGCGGCTGGTAAGCTGGCGCTCGATTTTTATGAATGCCCCGAAACTCGCGCAGCACTTTCCACACCACGAACAATCGAATGCTACCATACTGTTGATCGGATGTTGGCGGGAGGATTAATAAAAAGAACGGGACCGTTCTCGGCCCTAGGTTTATGTACTATGATTTGTGTCCCGTACAAATTGCAAAAAAATTTGATTTTTCTGATTTTTCTGAAAAGTTTAAATATGCAGAAGATTCTACATTATTCTGAGGATTCAAATGACTAAAAAAAAGATGGATAATTCAACGTGCACACCCGGCAGCTCTCCCTGCGGGTGTAGCCCGGTCACCGGATGTAAAGTGGAAGCTGTATTGAGCGTAGACGAGCGCGGACAGATGGTGCTCCCGAAAGATATCCGGGAAAAAGCTGGCATCAGGACCGGTGACAAACTCGCCCTGATCAGCTGGGAGAAGGACGGCAGCATCTGCTGTCTTGCACTTATGAAAGTTGAAAACCTGAGCGGAATGGTAAAAGATGTGCTTGGGCCGCTTATGCACGAAACGGAACACTGAGGAGTGTAAATTTATGGCATCTTCTCAACAATCAAGCTGCTTGTGCTCTTCCGTTGCAAATGTGTCCCCATGCAGTTGTAGTTCAGGTACTTCGCAACAAACAGGTGTTCGTATTACTGATAGTAAAATCACGTTTGCCAACCAGCGTGATCATTTCCTTGCCCGCTGGGGGATGAACCGGATGGGACACCGGATAGAACCCGGCCTCTACCGGCTCGGCAACCCGACAACGGAATCTCCGGTCTTTGCTTCGGCAAATTATACACTGAGCTTCGATGCTGTGCGTTCTGCACTTGCAGGATTCGACGCTTACATCCTTGTACTGGATACCAAAGGGATCAATGTCTGGTGTGCTGCCGGAAAAGGTACGTTCGGCACCGATGAAATGGTCGGGCGGATCGACACCACCGGACTTGCCGGCATTGTTACCCACCGGAGAATCATCGTCCCGCAGCTTGGAGCACCGGGAATTTCCGCACATGATGTACAGCGCCGGTCCGGCTTCAAGGTAGAATATGGCCCGGTCCGTGCCAGGGATCTCCCTGAATATATCAGGACCGGAAAAGCGAATCTAGAGATGCGTACGGTTCAATTCCCGGTCCGCGACCGGATCGTTCTGGCACCCGTGGAGTTAGTTCACATAGCATTCCCAACCATCATTATCGCAGCCGTACTCTGGTTCCTTGCCGGTCCGGTCGCAGCACTTGCAGCCATCTCTGCCGTGGTTACAGGAACAGTACTCTTCCCGGTTTTACTCCCGTTCATCCCAACAAAAGACTTCTCCACTAAAGGCCTCCTTCTCGGGGGTGTTGTGGCAATCCCGTTCGCAGCAGCCTTCGCTTCAGCTCTGACATTGCCCGGCTGGGCCAGGCTCATTGCCGCCATCACACCGCTCCTCATTATACCAGCGGTTACCGCTTACCTTGCCCTGAATTTTACCGGATCATCAACATTCACTTCACGGACCGGGGTCAGAAAGGAGATTTACCGGTACATACCTATCATGACAATTATGGCGGTTGCCGGTGTAATTTTTGGAATAGCGCTGGGAGTGAACCGTCTCATAGGAGTGATCTGATGTTTGATTCCTACGAAAATAACACCCTTCAGTTCCATAAGGATCGGTGCATAAACTGCAAACGCTGCACCCAGGTCTGTCCTCACGGAGTATTTGCGGAAGGTCCGGAACATGCGGAGCTTGTCCGTCCGGCTGCCTGCATGGAGTGCGGGGCATGTGCCCTGAACTGTCCGGTCCAGGCGATCGAAGTGCAGAGCGGGGTCGGTTGTGCATGGGCGATGATCAGTGCCGCCCTGAGGGGAAAAGATATGGACAGCGGGGAATGCAGCTGCGGTGGGGATGAGGGATCCTGCTGTGGCGTTCAGGAAGAAAAATCCGCCTGCTGTGATAAAAAATGACGCCAAAAACGCGGGTCATCTTTGTGTGTACGGCAAATGCCGCACGCTCCCAGATGGCTGAGGGGCTGCTACGGGCAAAATACGGCGACCATTATGAAGTGTTCAGTGCCGGTACACGGCAGGCAAAGGTGAGCACCCGGGCTATAGAAGTAATGCAGGAGATCGGGATCGACATCTCGCACCACCGCTCAAAAACCATCGATGAATTCCGGGGGATCTCGTTTGATCTGGCAGTCACGCTCTGCGATAATGCCCATGCAGTCTGCCCTTACGTACCGGGTTCAGAAAAAACCATTCATCACGGTTTTTCTGATCCTCACCTGACACCCGGCTCCAATGAGGCGATTCTTGACGGGTACCGCAGGGTGAGAGATGAAATTGCAGCATGGATTGACGTAGTGTTCGGGACATATCCCCGGAAATAATCATTTTTTTCAATAACAAGATTGATACCATCCCCTCACATTCATAGAATTATCGGGTACGGGGATTATGACCGGCAAAAAGATAGACATCTACAAGGAATCGCTTGATCTTCATGCAAAGTACTGTGGAAAGATCGAGGTCCATTCCAAAGTACCTTTGGCAGATCGCAGGGATCTCTCCTTAGCATATACCCCGGGTGTGGCAGCGGTCTGCAGGGCAATTCATAAGGACAAGAATCTTGCTTACAAATATACCCTCAAAGCAAACACAATTGCAATTGTAAGCGATGGATCACGGGTACTTTCCCTGGGTAATATCGGGGGCTATGCCGCAATTCCGGTGATGGAGGGAAAGGCACTCCTTTTTAAAAAGCTGGCCGACATCGATGCATTTCCCATCTGTTTTGAGAGTTACCATACGGATTTTGTCGATGAAGTAAAGAACATAGCACCGGTATTTGGGGGAATCGCCCTTGAAGATATTGCCGCACCGAAATGTTTTGAGATGGAAGAGGCACTCCAGGATATCGGGATTCCCGTCATGCACGATGACCAGCATGGAACCTCTGTTGTAGTGCTTGCAGCCCTCCTCAATGCCTGCAAGGTGACAAAAAAGAGATTTGAGGATCTGAAAATTGTTATTGTCGGAGCCGGTGCCGCCGGGTTTGCTATCACCCGTATGCTCATGTGCATAGGTTATGATCCCAAACTCTGCAGCAGGGTGCAGGATATCATCGTATGTGACAGTAAAGGGATCATCCATCATGCCCGCGAGGGGTTGTATGCCAATAAATACAAATTTATTATCGCCGAAAAGACCAACAGGGGCGGGCGGACCGGAACACTGGAAGATGCTATGCGGGGTGCTGATGTATGTATCGGTGTATCTGTGCCCGCGATTATCACGCCGGCAATGGTCCGATCAATGAACAAAGATCCTATCATATTTGCCCTTGCAAGTCCCATGCCGGAAATATTTCCCGATGATGCACTGGTGGCAGGGGCAGCAATTGTCGGTACCGGGCGCAGCGATTTTCCCAACCAGATCAATTATGCACTAGCATTTCCGGGGATCTTCCGCGGGGCTCTCGATGTCTGTGCAACACGCATCTCTGATGAGATGAAGGTTGCCGCCGCTCATGCACTTGCCAATTATGTCAAACGGCCACGCAAAGACAGAATCCTTCCGCAGGTGCTTAACCGGGGTGTAGTAAAGGCCGTAGCCCTCGCGGTCAGTGAAGCTGCAGTTGCAAGCGGTTGTGCCCGGCAGATTGAATGAATATTTGTGACAGGAAAAATAATAGAAAAATTCCCTGCAATTTTGTGTTTATTCTTTCTCGCAAATCAAGTGCTCATTTCTTTTCATGTTTAAGCACCCGGCACATCTTCTCCATAAGCGCATGATGCCGTACCAGATGCTCGATGAATGGACCGCTCTGCCCATCTGTAGTCACCGGTGTCCACGAAATCCTGCAATCCGTATCCCAGAGAATGAGCCCTTCTGCAGGGGCAGGCTGGAGAGGTCTGTCTGCGACTGAATCCAGCAAGCGGGCAATTGAACCCTCGTCCGCTTCCCCGTTCCCGACAAGATGCAACGCTGATGCCATGCACCTTACCTGGTGCCAGAGGAAACTCTCGGCTTTTACTTCAAAAAAAACAAATTCGTCTTCCGCTCCCACATGGGCATCAAGGATGTTCCGGTACGGGTTTTTGTCCCTTACCCGGGCGAAGTTGGCAAAATTATGACTGCCCAAAAAAAGCTGGGCAGCCCGGTCCATAGCCTCCGGATCATGGGGGGGGGTTGAAAAATAATACCGGTATGTGCGGGACTTCGCATCGTATCGCGGATGAAATTCCGGGGATACATCGGCATACTCATTGCACCAGAGATCGGGGGGGAGTTGGGTATTGATCACGGTTCTTGCGCGATCCGGTGCATCTGTTGAGAACGAGATTACCTGCCCACATGCATGTACACCGCGATCCGTCCTCCCTGCCGACAAAAAACCGGCCTTTCGCCAATCATCAAAAAGGCTCAGCCGCTGGCATGCTGCAACAAACTCTCCTTCGACTGTACGGTGGGCTGCCTGCATCTGTGAGCCATAGAATCTGCTGCCGAGGTAAGAGACCCGGAACGCGAGCCTCACCGGAGTTGCATGCGCCGGGTTATCCGTTTGATCTTTCTCCATGTGTTGTTGAGTGACTGGCGGGTGTAGGTGCGCAGCGGCGTCTTTTTTCCACCGCAGGTAACGTTACCAGCCCGGATGGCGTCAAGAATTGCAGGCACATTCTTCTCCGCATCGACATAGGTTCTGCCAAATCCTACGAACCGTGCATTATGGGCATCGCTTCCACCAACACAGGGCTTACCCAGTTTCATGGCGATCCGTGCCGCTTTCCGGTTTGCTGAACCAACAATATACCGGCTGTTGAAGGATTCCACTGCATCAACAACGATCATGCCGGCTTTTCTCCTTCGGGCAACACCATGTCGCCAGACATGGTACGGGTGGGGAAGGATGAGCAACGCCCCCATTCTCCGGGCAATGGCAACGGTCTCTTCCACACCGAGCCCTGCGGGTATGATCTCGGTAACCCCAAGAACAAGGAGGTGGCCATGTTTTGTAGTGACTTCAATGCCGGGAATCACGAGCACATTAGTCTCACACTCGAGTGCCTTCTTTGCGCCATCAACAGAATCATGGTCGGTGATGGCGATCGCATCGAGTCCTGCCACTTCAGCTGCCCTGATGATCTCCTCGATACTACTCTCACCGTCTTTGGAGTAATTTGTATGCACGTGCAGATCGCAGACCAGCATCTGATCATAGTATTTTTATCTCTGTGGTATTAAGGGAACTTATGCGCATCCTGCTGCCAACTGGTGCTGCCACTGAGAGGATAGTGAAACATGCGGCAGCGGGTTTTGATACAGATGTGGTGGTGACCGGGGAGATAGCCTCATTTCTCACACCGCATGCACTCCGGATCCTGATAAACAAAGGAGACTACGATTGTGTGATCATCTCCGGGATGTGCACAGCCTCATTTGATCATGTTGCACGGGAAACCGGTGTTCCGGTCTATCGCGGCCCTCGCCATGCTGCAGATCTCGCCCTTATCCTGCCACTGTTGGACACGATTACCCTCTCGCGCACAATTCCTGCCGATGAATTCCTCGCTGTAAAGAAGGAAGGGGATGCGATGCGCCGTATTCAGCAGATGGAGCAGGAAGCTGGCGCCGATTTCCTAATCCGGGGCGTTAAGATAGGTGGCGAATCGCGGATGAAGGTACTCGCAGAGATCATGGACGCTCACCGGTGCGAAGAACTCCGCAAGGTTGTGGAACGGTTTTTTTCTACAGGTGCAGATATTGTAGATCTCGGTTTTGGTTTCGATGCGACTCCGCAGGATGTGACCCGGGCATTTTCCCTTGTTGCAGATATCGACCAGCCACTTGCCGTGGATACACAGGATCCGGTGCTGATCCGGGCGGCACTCATCAGGGCAGACCTCGTTCTCTCCCTTCAGGAAAAAAACATCCCATTGATCGGAGGCGAGATTGCCGATGCTGGGGTTGCTGCAGTTGTTGTGCCGGGGGACAACACGCTCAAAAAGAATATCGCGATGGCAAAACATGCCGGTATCACGTGTATCATTGCTGATCCACTCCTTCAGCCGGTAGGTTCCGGGCTGGTGGCATCGCTGAAGAATTTTAAAAAAATCGGGCATCCACTCTTTTTTGGGGCCGGCAATGTGGTCGAGCTCCTTGATGCGGACTCGATTGGCGTGAATGCATTGCTGGCCGGTATGGCAAAAGAAGTGGGGGCCTCTGTTATCTTTTCGAGCGAGCACTCAGACAAGACTCAAGGTTCAATTAAGGAAATGCGGCGGGCCGTTGATATGATGGTGCTTGCAAAGGATCACCCGTATCCCAAGGATCTGGGTATCGATCTGCTCGTGCTCAAGGAGAAACGGAAACGGCGTGAGCCACCAGTTGAATACGAGACGGTTATTGCGACAAAAAAGATGCCGAACGAGATCACCTATGATCCAAAGGGCAATTTCCGGATCGGGATTGAAGGAGATCATATCATTGCCGCGATCAACGGAAATGCGGTGCGGGGCAAACGCTGGCAGGATATGCTTTATACAATCCTTTCTCATGGCGATGTTACGCTGCTCGACCACGCCGGATATCTTGGACGAGAACTCTACAAGGCCGAACTCGCGATAAAGTATGGGCGAAGCTTCGAGCAGGATGGGGAGTTCTGAAAACCGGACCAACCATTTTATTTCCGGGAAGGTGCACCTGTATAGCATGGCACCACAGGCACGTGCATCACATATCCTTGTAAAAACCGAAGACGAAGCAAACAAGATCATGAAACGACTCGCTGACGGCGAAGATTTCGCTGCAGTTGCAAAGCGGTTCTCATCCTGCCCTTCAGGAAAGAACGGGGGAGACCTTGGCTGGTTCGGCAAGGGCATGATGGTGCCCGAGTTCGAGACAATTGCTTTTACCGAAGAGGTTGGCAAGGTTGTCGGCCCGGTCAAGACCCAGTTCGGCTTTCATGTCATCAAAGTGACCGGCAAAAAATAATTTTTCTGGCAAAAAGTTATGGACGCAAAATTTTTCCTTGGTATTGGCCTTGCGATTGTACTCGTTTTCTGCGGGGCAGCGGTCTATACTACTTTTTCTAAGCTACCGGCCGCTTCAGCAGTACCGGCGGATCACGAGATCCTCTACCAGGTATCGACCATTGACGCTCTCATGCAGGGTGTGTATGCAGGCGTCCAGCCGGTCGGTGAGATGAAAAAGCATGGGGACTTCGGCATCGGTACGTTCGATGCGCTCGATGGCGAGATGATCGTGCTCGAAGGAACGGTATACCAGGTAAAGGCTGATGGCAGGGTATACACAGTGAAGGATACTGCCACCACACCCTTTGCCACGGTCACATACTTTGAACGCGATTTTGCTACAACCACGGGCCGGCCGATGAACTTTTCCGTATTTTCCACGGAAATGAGCAGCCGGTTACCTACACAGAACATGATCTACGCGGTCCGGATGAAGGGAACGTTCCCGTTCATGAAAGTGCGGGCAATACCTGCCCAGCAGGAACCGTACCCCACGCTCACGGATGCGGCAAAGAACCAGTCGGTGTATACGTACACAAATACGACCGGGACAATAGTCGGGTTCTATACCCCGGCCTTTTTCAAGGGTCTCAATGTCGCAGGCTACCACCTGCATTTCATCAGCGATGACCGGCAAACCGGCGGACACATCCTGGATTTCACGATTCCGGCAAACACAACGGTGGAGTACGATATCACCCCGGCCTTTGCCATGCCACTACCAACGAGCGGAGCATTCACCGGAGTCGATCTCTCTAAGGACCTGAGTAAGGAACTTGCAAAGATAGAATCGTGATTCCTTATTCCCATTTATTTTTACGAGCATTTTTTTGACCAGCAGCACGCATATGATCGGTACACGGCATACCAGGCACCCACCATGAACATCCGCGGAATCAAACAGGAACTTCTCCAGCTGCTTCTCGAACTGGGTCGTGACGCCCACCCTAACGAGTTCGTGGCCCTTCTCATAGAAAAAGACGGGGTGATCGAGGAGATGAACATGGTCCCGGGCACGATTACCGGAGAAAACTCTGCGTCAGTCTTCTTTGACATGATGCCGCTGGGTACCCATCTTGCCGGCAGCGCCCACAGTCACCCAAACGGTGTGCTGCGGCCTTCTGATGCGGATGTGCATTTCTTCCCACGGGCCGGGCGGTTCCACCTCATCATCGGCCACCCGTACCGCACAGGGGACTGGCAATGCTTCAGCGCCGACGGGGAACCGTGCAGGATTGAGGTGATCGCGTGAGTGTCCGCAGGGTTGTTGCTACCGGCACGTTTGACCTCCTGCACCCGGGACATCTCTACTACCTTGAAGAGTCCAAAAAACTAGGGGATGAGCTCTGGGTGATCGTAGCCCGCGATATGAACGTGAAACATAAACCCCGCCCGATCATTCCGGAAGATCAGAGGCTGGCAATGATAGCATCACTCCGCCCGGTAGACCACGCAATTCTCGGTGACAAAACAGATATGTTCCGCCCAATTGAAGAGATTTCCCCGGATGTGATCACGATAGGGTTTAACCAGCTCTTTGACGAGGAAAAAATCCGCACGCAGCTTGCTGCCCGGAACCTTACACCAAAGATCGTGCGCATAGGAAAATATGCCGATAGCGATCTTTGCAGTTCAAGAAAGGTTGTGCAGGAGATCGTTGCAAAACGCGGGCATGACGAGGACAGTGATCCTTCAGAATATGCCCGGAACCAGAAGACTCCGTAATTTTTTTAAGCTTTGCAGTACTTGCTGCGGGCTTTCATTGTATTAAACCCGATACGAAAAGAGGGAATTTTTTTAAGATAGGGTAATTAAAAGGGGGGGTATTTCCCACGAGGCCCATCAAAAATTTTAGTGAGACCGCCGCATTAATGCCCTGTGTCGCCCGTGATTCACAATTCCCCGGCGCAAGATACCACTGTATTTTGCTATGAATGACCCCACGATGGAAGTCACAATAACCATCGCTGCGATCGTGGTGCCCACAACAGGTGACCCATAGATCACTGCAAGAGCAATGGAGAACTCTCCCCTCGCTATGGTATTTGCCCAGATCTCAAGACCGGAAAGGGCTGATCCGTGAATGAATATTCCCGTCAGCAATCCGGATATAAGCTTGCTGACCACGGCAAGAAGGCTGATAGCTCCGATAACAAACCAGTTTGCCCCACCGGAAAAATCCACGGTGACGCCAAAGAAGACAAAGAAGACCACTAAGAATACATCTTTGAACGGACGGGCATGCTGCTCAAAAGCATCCGGATCCGTTGTTGCGAATGCAACCCCCAGTGCAATCACCATCATCGTTTCGGGGACACCAAGATACAGTGAGAAGGATGCAGTGATGAGTACTGCGGCAAACGTAAAGAGGATGGGGAGTTCGTCATCCCGATCAAGAATGGAGATAAGAAATTCCTTACCATAATGAGCGAGTGCGTAGAGTACTCCGAGGACTGCGAGGATTTTGATTAAGAAGAACACCAGGTTCTGGTTGCCGGCAGAGATGATCGCAAGGAAGATGATCAGCACAAGATCTTCAAATACCATCAGCCAGATGACCGTATCAGATTCACGAAGCATCAGCTTTCGGTTTTCGATTAAAGATGTAAGTGCCATCGCGGTGCTTGAGATATAGAAAGCAGATGCGATGATGAGCGATTCCATAAGCGAAAAACCGAGTAAATACGCCGCCATAAACCCGATGATCATATTTATGTTGAGATCAATGATCCCGCTGGTCAGGACAGCGACCCGGTTCGATGCGATCCGTTCCGGTTTTAAGCCAAGACCCATGAAGAACAATAAGAAGATCAACCCCATCTCAGAGAAGAAGTAACTGACCTCATTTGTTGTCAGCATCCCTCCTCCGGCTTTTCCTAACAGTACCCCTGCAAGGATGTAGAACGGGATGGCGGGTATTGACAGGTACTTGGTGATGAGAGCCAGTACCAGACAGATAAAAAGCGCAAGAACGAGACTTTCCATTAATTCACCATAATTTCGCGCTCGAACTTTTTGATCTGGTCGCTCTCGCCAATAACCAGTGCCGCATCGCCCTTTTCAAACACAAACGTGGGCGGCGGGTTGATAATATTCCGGTCATGTCGATAGACCGCGATCACGGTCGCACCGGTTTTTGCCCGGATCTGGAGGTCTTCAATGGTCTTTCCTACAACAGCAGATGTGACAAAGAACGTGTGAATAGTGATCCGTAAATCGGCAAGCGCTGAAAATGCAATCTCAACACTCTCCTGGTCGGCTTCAATGATCGCACCGGTTAAGATATTTCCCAGCCTCCGGGCCTCAACCGGTGACATCTCGGCCGCGCTTGGGGTATGGCAGTTTTTCTGGAGTGTATACATCTGGATTGAGCCGGTTTTTGTGAAAAAAATGGCGACCGTGTCACCCTTGTCAGTCTCAAATTCGTATTTTGTTCCAACACCGGGAAGATTCAGGGAACGAAGAGCCATAGCAGACATTAGGAAAACGTTCTAAAAATATATTATGATTGTGTGACGAGATTCCCCTGCGTTGCCTGCAAACCCTAACAAAAACGAAAAGAGAAGAGGGGGGTGATCCATCTCCGGGTATAGAGGGGATCTTATGAGGTTTTGAGAGGTTGGAAGGTCCGAGATGCAAGCGATTTCGAGCATCTGACTCATTGTCAGGGGGATTTTCGTCCTTCCCACTTACCTAGTTGAAACAATGTGCATATAAGCACCGAACCGGGCGGGGTGAAAGTGAACCATTCCGAAAATATATCCCACACCAGACGTTGAACTAAAGACCTGTTCAACGATTCGCATGGCTCATTGGACAGCTTCAATATCACTCGCCAAAAGAGCCGCAGGGTTTTTATCCAACAGGCTCGTTACATAGTTTAAAAATAACTCAAATATATGACCCACGACGAGCCTCCCATCTCGCTGATAATACCAGCTACGTTGTTGGAAAAACTGGATATCATTGCAAAGCAGAAATATCTGGATCGTGCTGATATTATTATTGATGCATGCGCCTATTATTGTCAATTTCATGATATGAACAGTGAACGGTTTCCTGAAACAATGCGCAATATATTCTTCGATCTCGCTCGTCATGATGATGAATTCCGTAAGATATTACGAGAAGTGTTAATGGATGATCCAACCGGAAATTCTGATAAAAGTAAATAATTTCATCCATCATCAATGATATCCGTCTATAGAATTGTTAATGGTGGGGCTCTGCTGTCAATGCGGGATAGGCGATATCCATGCACGAGCAGTAGGGATTGAATGACTAACCAACTGTTTTTGAAAAGAATTTCGAGATTTTTAAAACTCCAGTTTTAGATAAAGTCTTAATCAAATCTTCGTTGTGAATTGGCGAGCTGAATTCACATTTCATGAAGATAATCAAAAATCACCTATTTTTTATGGGGAGTACCCACATCATTTAGTAATTTCTGGCGTAGAACAATTGCACCTTACAGGGGACAAATGATCAGGGGTTTAAATTATAGTGTTGACGTGCAAATTCACGATTGTTTCGCGCGACCTCGTCATCCGGGTCAATATCAATTACCTTGTTAAAGGAGACGATAGATTCTGCATACTGTTCGAGATTTAGTAATGCCATTCCGTGGTTGAACCATGCATCAGTGAAGTCTGGGTTGATAGCAAGGGCTTTGTCATATGAATCGATTGCTTCTGTATGCCGATCGAGATTACCTAAAGCGAATCCTCGGTTATTCCATGCATCGGCGAAATCCGGGTTGAGGGCTAGCGCCTTGTCATACGAGTCGATTGCTTCTGCATACCGACCGAGTTTGTCGAGCGCGAATCCACGGTTATTCCACGCTTTTATGTAGTCCGGGTTGATAGCAATTGCCTTGTCATACGAGTCAACCGCTTCTTCATATCGACCGAGATCACTTAACGCTAATCCCCGGTTGTTCCATGTCCCGGCGAGTTCTGGGTTAAGGGCAAGAACCTTATCGAATGAGTCGAGCGATTCGGCATGTCGACCGAGATCCCTTAATGCTAATCCCCGGTTGTTCCACACCCCAGGAAGATTTGGATTGATAGCTAGCGCCTTATCATATGAGTCGACCACTGCTGCATGTTGTCCAAGGTAATGGAGCGCATTTCCACGGTTGACCCACGCTCCAGCGAAATTTGGGTTGAGGGCTAGTGCCTTATCATATGAGTCGACTGATTCAGCATGATGGTCAAGTTTACTCAACGCCAATCCCCGGTTATACCACACACTGGCATCATTTGGGTTGATAGCAAGTGCCTTGTCATACGAGTCGACCGAATCTGAATACTGACCACGTTCACTTAACGCCAATCCCCGGTTGTACCACGCCTCAACGAGATTTGGGTTAATGGCAAGCGCTTTGTCATAGGAGTCAACCGAATCTGAATACCGACCACGTTCACTTAACGCCAATCCCCGGTTGTACCACGCCTCAACGAGATTTGGGTTAATGGCAAGCGCTTTGTCATAGGAGTCAACCGAGTCGGAATACCGACCAAGTTTATCGAGCGCGAGTCCATGATTGCTCCATGCCAAGGCGTTTTCCGGGTTTACGGTAAGAACCCTGTCGAATGATTCGACCGAATCTGAATACCGACCGAGTTTACTTAACGCTAAACCCCGGTTGTACAATGCATCGACGAAATCTGGGTGGATTGCAAGCACCTTGTCGTACGAGTCGACCGCTTCTGCATATCGACCGAGATCACTTAACGCTAAACCCCGGTTATACCACGCCCCAGAGAATTCCGGGTGCATAACAAGAACCTTGTCAAAGGATTCAACCGAGTCGGAATACCGACCTAGTTCACTTAACGCTAATCCCCGGTTATACCACGCTCCAGCGAATTCCGGGTGCATAGCAAGAACCTTGTCAAAGGATTCAACCGAGTCGGAATACCGACCTAGTTCACTTAACACTAATCCCCGGTTGTTCCACACACTCGCATCATTTGGATTGAGGGATAGTGCTTTGTCATACGAGTCGACCGATTCGACATACCGACCGAGATCACTTAACACTAAACCCCGGTTGTTCCACATACTCGCATCATTTGGATTGAGGGATAGTGCTTTGTCATACGAATCGACTGCTTCTGAATACCGATCAAGTTCACTTAACGCTAAACTTCGGTTGTTCCACATACTCGCATCATTTGGATTGAGGACTAGTGCTTTGTCATACGAATCGATCGCTTCAGCATGCTCTCCAAGTTCACTTAACGATAAACCACGGTTATACCACACCTCAGCGAATTCTGGATTGATTGCAAGTGCCTTGTCATACGAGTCAACCGATTCCGAATATCGTTCAAGCGTTCCTAATGCGACGCCGCGATTGTACCACGCATCGACATTATCGGACTTGATACCAAGAGCTTTGTCAAAGGATTCAACCGAGTCCGAATACCGACCTAGTTCACTTAACGATAAACCACGGTTATACCACACCTCAGCGAATTCTGGATTGATTGCAAGTGCCTTGTCATACGAGTCAACCGCTTCCGAATATCGTTCAAGCGTTCCTAATGCGACGCCGCGATTGTACCACGCTTCGACATTATCGGACTTGATAGCAAGCACTTTGTCAAAGGATTCAACCGAGTCTGAATACCGACCTAGTTCATTTAACGATAAACCACGGTTATACCACACCTCAGCGAATTCTGGATTGATTGCAAGTGCCTTGTCATACGAGTCAACCGATTCCGAATGCCGGCCAAGCTTTCCTAATGCGACTCCGCGGTTGTACCAGGCATCCACATTATCGAACTTGATAGCAAGCACTTTGTCAAAGGATTCTACCGATTCTAAATATCTTTCAAGTTCACTTAACGCTAAACCACGGTTATACCACACCTCAGCGAATTCTGGATTGATTGCAAGTGCCTTGTCATACGAGTCAACCGCTTCCGAATATCGTTCAAGCGTTCCTAATGCGACTCCACGGTTGTACCACGCATCCACATTATCGGCCTTGACGGCAAGCACCTTGTCATACGAGACGACCTCTTCTGCATATCGGCCAAGTTCACTTAACGCTAAACCACGGTTATACCACGCATCAGCGAATTCTGGGTTGATAGCAAGTGCTTTGTCATACGAATCGACCGCTTCGACATACCGGCCAAGCTTTCCTAATGCGACTCCGCGGTTGTACCACGCTTCGACATTATCGGACTTGATAGCAAGCACTTTGTCAAAGGATTCTACCGAGTCCGAATACCGACCTAGTTCACTTAACGCTAAACCACGGTTATACCACGCTTCTGCGAATTCTGGGTTGATAGCAAGAACCTTGTCATACGAATCGACCGTTTCGACATACCGGCAAAGATTTCCTAATGCGACGCCGCGGTTAT
>JBAZQT010000044.1:0-24738 GCA_041645055.1 Methanoregula sp.
ATGCCGATCTCCCTATGAAATATTACCAGATCGTCAACACGTTCCGGTACGAGACCAAGCAGACCCGCCCGCTGATCCGTCTCCGCGAGATCACCTCATTCATGGAGTCGCATACAGTCCATGCGACTTGGGATGAGGCGGAAGCGCAAGTGGAATACGAGCTCGCTCTTACCCGCGAATTCTACGATGCACTCTGTATTCCCATCATCATATCAAAGCGCCCCGACTGGGACAAGTTCCCTGGCGCCGATTACACGATGGCAGTCGATGCAATCATGCCCAATGGCAAGACTCTCCAGATCGGTACCGTCCATCACCTCGGCGAACACTTCTCAAAAACATTCTCCATAACTTTTGAGGACAAGAACGGGGAACAGAAGTTTGCCAGCCAGACCTGCTACGGCATCTCGGAGCGGTGCATTGCGGCACTCCTCAGCATGCACGGCGATGACAAGGGGCTCATCCTTCCCCCCATTTCAGCACCGGTACAGGCCGTGATCGTCCCGATCACGATCGGGAAGCGTCATGAAGATGTACTTGCAGCAGCAGAGAAACTGAAAAACGACCTGACCGCTGCCGGCTTCCGGGTGAAGATCGATACCCGGGATATGCGTCCCGGTGCAAAGTATTACTGGTGGGAACTCCGTGGCGTCCCGCTCCGGCTTGAGCTCGGACCGAGAGATTTAGATGCGGGCAAGGTCATGGCAGTAAAACGGACTGGGGAGAAGACCCAGATCGAGCTCGCGACCGTGACCGATGAAGTTACCCGGGTGCTTGGCGAGATCACCGGAGCGATTCGCACCCGTGCCGAGGAACACACGAAGTCACACCTCTGCACCGTCGCCACGATGGATGCTCTGGATGCAGCACTCAACGAAGGGAAAGTCGCAGTTGTCTCCTGGTGCCAGCACAAGGGATGCGGGGATGTAATCGAGGAAAAGACTAATGCAAGTATTCTCGGCACTAATGCACGGTCGCAGTATGTCTCTGCAATCGAAGGCGCCTGTATTGTCTGCGGCAAGCCGGGCAAGGCAACGCTGGTTGGCAGGACGTATTAATACAACGAATTTTCAGGAGTACCATAAAAAAGTCACTCCTGTCCTATCTCTATTTTTATTCTTCGTTATTTTTAGGCAAGATAAGTAACGGGAAATGTGTTTGTGATGTTCCCCCACCATAGGGCCTCACCGAGACACGGTAGGGCAGGGAGGTTAACATCAAGTCACTAAACCCGCCGCGAGGGCTCCCATACGACGGCGGTGTTCATCGTATTTGGGGTATGGGGATATTAGCCACCATCATTGTAATCTACCCAATTCCCGCGTCACTCACAAAAAACCATGATGAACCATTTTTCCGGAAAATATCCCATTTTTGTCAGCTGGAAGGATTTGCCCCCGCGAGAATACAGTCTGCCATACCGCATGACCGCAGGTGATCATTGAAAAACAAATTTCAAAAACAAAGGACTATTACCTGTTCCTGCCACACCCTGTACAGGAATGGTGCAATATGGTAATTTCTGAACCCATCACCAAGGTAAATCTCGAACGCATCACGAATGGGATCTTTGCATTCACTATGACCCTGCTCGCACGGGACATCGTGACACCTTCCCAGTATGAAAAAGCCGCATCAATCACAGTCGAACAGTTTTCTCTCAACACACTTGGATCGATCATCGATTTTATAGGTGTATTTATTATCCTTGCAATGTTCTGGATGCTGTTCTTCCAGATGTTTCACCGTATGAAAACTTATGATTACCATTTTCTTCATGTACACATGCTTGCCCTTATGGCCATTGTCATCATTCCATTCTCTTCAACATTCAGTAATTTAACCCCCGAATACTCATTTACCGATTTCTTCTTCCAGATCAATTACTTACTACTCGGGTTGATTCTCGTGTATTTATGGTATTATGCGAAATCAAAACCGGCCCTGTTAGATCCCGCCCTCACTAAGGCAGAAGCCACATTCATTTTCAAGAAGCACCTGGTCCCTCCTGCCGTGGCCCTGATTGGGATCGTACTCATTCTGGTGAACTCCCGGTATATTGATTTCATGACCGATGTCATGTATTTCGTGCCGTTCATAATTATGGCCATTTTTTTCAGGAATCCACCCGTTGAATCTTGAGAAACAAAGTAGGATTATTCTAAAAACTGCACTACCAGATACTAAAAAAGAGATCCAGGAATTTATTCCTGAGGAATATGCATTAGTCGGAGCGATGCAGCAAGACAGAGAATTGCAGCCGGGATGATGAGGGTCTCCCATTTCAGCGCTTGTGGCCCAACAATGATCACGTGTTCAAGAACATTGACTGCGAGGATGACAATGATGACCTGGATAAGCGTGGTCTTGAGCTCGCTGATACTCACGATCTGCATCCACCGGGGAAGCTGTTTCAACTCATCGGTGCTGAATGAGTGAACAAAGAGAATATAGATCCCGTAGGAGAAGATGAGCAATACCAGAGCAAAGAGGAAAGAATCAACCGCCTGGATAAGAGCAACTGATGAAAGGGAGTTCTCGGTGAGGTGCTCGGGAAGCTGAACAGATATACCGGAAACCAACAGGAGATAAGCGTCCACGGTCCTTGCCAACCCAATAACAAACATCAGGACAGCCCCGGCAAAGAGGGAGGCGACTGCGATTATGCTGATATACCGCAATCGGAGAAAGTGAGCAAACATTATGAAAGGTTATATGCAGATCTATTAAAAATCGTTTGGAAACTCCGATAAAATCCTCCCCCCTGATTAAACACCGGTTCTTTTATATAAAGATAATACTCCCGACCACAAAACAGTTCTGCCTTCCTTTCAGAACAGAGCTAAAGGGAGGTTGTTCCTGGTGAGATATTGTGGATTGAGTGCTGCATTTCTGGTAATAACATCTGTCATGGTGACCGGCATTTTCGCGCCTGGTATCGATGCAGCAGATAATCGTGGATATGTTTTTTATAACAGCAGCCAGTCCCCCTTGCTGAATTTTACGCTGCATAATAAAACGTTACCAAATGCATCCTTTCAGCAGGAACACGGGGCTACACCCGCCCCCATTACCGTGTATCGGTTTGAACTGGACCAGACGTCACTACCTGGCCCAAGATATATGGCATATGGTCCAAGCGCGATTGCTCTTGCAATCGATACATGGATTATTGCAATATTAGTTGCGATTGGGGCAATTATCACCGGATTATGGTACCTGTACCCGCGTAATGGTAAAGATGAGAAAGTGGAGTGAAAAAATGCCTCGTCTTCTTTTTAGTTAAATGAGCTTATCAACCGGCTGTCTTTTTTTACCGGTTGCAGAATATATAGTAACAGCATAGTATTCGAGGCAACACCCGTGAGCACCCGTCAAGATGACCCAGACGCTCCTTACCTTCCGGAGCGGTACAGGCAGCAGGTCCAGGCAAAGAAGCAACGCCGTATTTACAAAAAACTGGTGATCGTCGGTATGATGATCGTGGTTATTGCTGTTGCAGCTCTCCTGCTCATCAATATAATCCCGGTTCCTTCTCTTCTTATTCCCCCGACAAGCCCGGCAACCCCTGTTCTTACTCTGCGTGAACAAACCCCGGCTCCTGTAGTGAATGTAACTGTCACAGTCACTCCGGCTTATGTAAAGGGAACGGGTATTTCCGCCCTTCACTCACCGGATGTGCTCTCGCTTAACAAGGCAATATCTTACCTTTTAGAGGAATATCCCGCAGAAAGCTACACCATGATCAGCGCTAATCTCACGGACCGGTATTCCGGTTTCCTGTTATACGAATTCACTATCCAGCCTGTGGATCGTTCATCAACCGGAACCTCGTTCACTATCCTTAACAATGCGGTAACCGGAGAACCCTACACTCAGGGACAGGAGAATGCCCGTATCACTGCGAAGCAGGCACAGGATCTGGTTAGAAAAGCGTTTCCCTCACTCAAGCCCGATCTGGTAATAGTGCGGTACAATACAAGTACCGATTCCAGCAGGATGTGGAGTTTTGTTGTCGTAAAGGGTACGAGCCGGATTCTTACCGGTAATATGGATGCCGAAACAGGCTTGATCTCATCGTTTACTCAGATAATCCCGGTGTTGGGGAGGCCCGCGGGATCCGTACTCGACATGCCGGCCGCACAGACAATTGCTGAACGTTATGTCTCCGATCATAATGGCCCGGTCGCGGTCAACATGAGCGAGGGGCAGTATTTCCCTCTCGGTATCCCGTCCGATCCCATAGCAGGCCAGTACGTTTTTACTTTCAACCGGATCGTGAAAGATATTCCCTGTAACGAGGACGGTTTTATCGTGGGTGTGGATTCAGTAACCGGAGAAATCACCGCGTATAACCGGCACTGGAGCGCTCCTGACAATGCATTTTCTGTGGCCTCCGACCCGCTTGTGCTGAAACGTGAAGCCACGTTTGCCGTGCTCCAGCGGGCAAGGGAGATGTTCCCTGAATCGGTGAACGGGCTCCGTGTCATATCAACGGAACTCCGGTGGATGGATCAGCACTCCTCCGGAGTTATTCCACGCCCCGGCAGTATTCCCCTTGCATGGAAAGTGACCTTCGATGATGATATCATCCGGGCGAACAGTTCTGCACAACCTGCCATTGCATGGGTGGATGCGCAGACCGGGAGTATCATGGATTTCCAGTACAAACACTAATCCAATAATCTTTTGTCTTGGATTTTTTTATACCTGCCAATGACAGGCAGGACACCTCGAAACTGATATTAATGTGTGGTTTTTTATTGATCTGGTCCGAGGCCTTTAATCCTCTACGGATTTATTCCGGAAAGAAAAAGCACTGGATATGATCTCTATATCACAGGGCACAATGGTGATAAAAAGATAAAAAAGGATTTTAGCACTTGTCACAGATGTACTGGACCGCGATTGCTGCCTTGCGCATATCGCCTTTGATCTGTTTTTTCCCGCCGCGGAAGAAGTATTTTTTACAGTTTGAACAATATTTGGGCCTTATCTGATCCCACCGGCTCATGGGAATCTCAAGAGTAAAACCGGTCTTGTTCCACTCTTCCGGCGGTTTTTCTGCGTTCTGC
Organism: Methanoregula sp.; assembly: GCA_041645055.1. Lineage (GTDB taxonomy): Archaea > Halobacteriota > Methanomicrobia > Methanomicrobiales > Methanospirillaceae > Methanoregula. The sequence continues at coordinate 5,076 of JBAZQT010000044.1, forward strand.
TCGTAAACTGCCACAAACTCCATTATCTGGTGGGGTGGCACCCCTAAGTCAACGAATTTTTTGAAGACAAAGTAGTTGAAGATCAGCCACGAGAGATCCGAGCGGTCGAGGATGCCTTCATACTCCCCGAATGACTCATCGAATTCCTCTAAGGAGCAGCCGCAGAGCGGGCATTTGCCCCCCACGAGCTCGTCGAGAAAAACCTCTTCCTGGCACCCCGGACAGGTCGTGTGCGGGGATTGCATGCGTGATGTCATTAGTATTCACCTAAGGTCAAAATTATTGATATTCATATGTACGGGGGTGGAAAAACCTTTGCACCAAATGAGTAATGTAACTAGTGTTTCGCGGGGGTGCACATATAGGTATCACCAGTGCACGTGCACCCCGATAAGAGTGTTGTGGTCAAGGGGAAAAAATCACTCAGCGGACAGGTCTTCGCGCTCCATGATGAGCGTTCCAAAGACCACTTTTTCGAGCACCTGCGCAACATACTTGATGTGCATCGCTTTCTCCAGATCTTCATTCCGGTGAATATCTGAATACAGCTGGAGCCTGAATAAAGAGAACCTGAACCGATCGAGGGTTTCATCATCCATATTCATTGCTTCCCGGTAGATCGGTTCGATCAGGTCCGGGAAAACCAGCGGATTCTCAAGGCATGCTATGATACCCGTATAGATCGGAAGAGGTTTTTCCTTTCCGGTGAGAATCCGCAGGTAGTCCATTGCTTATCCCTCTACGACTTTGATGAGTGATTCCATCACTTTATCAACAGCGGTCCATGTCGGGCTGGTGCTTGTGCCACGTTTAATGATGAACGGACGTCCTTCGTCGCCGGCCTTGCGCATCTCGATATCGATGGGTATTGCCCCAAGGAATGGCACCTTGAGTTCCTCAGCAATCTTTTTGCCGCCGCCTTTGCCGAAGAGTTCGATCTCTTCGCCGCAGTGGGGGCAGAGCATCCCGCTCATGTTCTCGATAACGCCGATGACCGGAAGCCCCAGTTTCTCGATAAACTTTGCTGATTTCCGTGCATCCATGGTTGCAACATCCTGAGGAGTTGTCACAATGACTGCTCCACGCACGTTCGGGGCAAGCTGGGCGATAGTGAGCGCTTCATCTCCGGTGCCCGGGGGGAGGTCGACTACAAGGTAGTCTAGCGAACCCCAGTTCACTTCAGCAAGGAACTGCTGGATCGCTGCCATCTTCATCGGTCCGCGCCAGATGATCGGGGTGCTCGTGTCAGGCAGCAGGAATGCCATCGAGAGGACCGATAGCATTCCGGTGACGTGAACCGGCTCAATCTGATTGTCGGCCATAGCGAGCTTATGGTCCTCAATACCCAGCATCTTGGGGATATTGGGGCCATGCATATCGAGATCGAGAAGCCCTACTTTTTTGCCATGGTTCGACAGGGCATATGCAAGGTTAACAGAGACGGTTGATTTTCCCACGCCGCCTTTACCGCTCAGCACCATAATGACATGCTTCACATCAATTGCTGCTTTTGGCGGGAGGCCGGCCTGTTTCTTTGCCGATGAACAGGAAGAGGCAGTCGCACAGCTTGAACACTCGCTTTTGCACTCCTCTTCTGCTTTTGTTGACTGGGTATTGTTCTTTGCCATGATATTCCTGTGATGAATTGATCGTGTACTCGTACCAGTTGTCACCATTAGACAATAAAGATGTGGAAAATACCCCTGCTGTATGCGTCAGGATTAATACATCCCGGTACAGATAGACGAGCACCATGAAAAAACGGGATATTCCGGGTTTTTTTAATAAAGGGCTCGATTCATCCATTCGTACCATGACGGGTAAACGGGAATCCCTCTTATCCCCTCTTGCCGCAACCAGTGCTGATGCAGTGCGCCGTCACAACCGGGTTGCTGAAGATATCCGTACTCCTTATTCACGGGATGCTGACAGGATCATCCATACGCGGGCATATACGCGCTATATTGACAAGACGCAGGTCTTTTACCTTGTCGAAAACGACCACATCACTCACCGCGTTATCCATGTCCAGCTCGTTTCTAAAATTGCCCGTACCATTGGACGCTGCCTGAGGCTGAACGAGGATCTTATTGAAGCGATCGCGCTTGGGCATGATATCGGGCATATCCCCTACGGTCATTTTGGCGAGACCTGCCTCTCTACTCTCTGCGAGCAATACGGTATAGGCAGGTTTTTTCACAATGTCCAGAGCGTGCAGTTCCTAGACCAGATCGAGGATTGCGATTTGAGCATGCAGGTGCTCGATGGGATTCTCTGCCACAATGGAGAGGCAGATGATCTCCGTATCTCACCCGTTCCCTGCGAGAACTGGGCAGCATTTGACAAGAAAGTTAAGGACAATGCTGATGGCAGACGGACCGGGGCATCTATGACCCTTGAAGGCTGCGTTGTCAAGTTTGCCGACACGATTGCCTATATCGGACGGGATATCCAGGATGCAAAGGAGATTGGGCTACTTGATGATTCGATTCCACTACCGGTTGAATGTACTGAAGTTTTGGGGAGTTCCAATCGCGAGATCATCAATACGTTGATCTACGACCTGCTCGATAACAGCGAAAGTGAAAATGACGGATATATCGCCTACAGCCGCGATGTTGAGAAGGCGCTGATCGAACTGCGGCAGTTCAGCAGGACAAACATCTACAATAACGAAAAACTCATAAAAGAACGGCCGAAGATTGAACGGATGTATGCAACCCTGTTTGGGACCTATTTACAGGATCTCAAATCGGGGCGCAGAGACTCAAGGATTGTTACAGACTATATTGAAACTGGATGGATCAGTCCACGATATCTGGAGTCTGCAACTGATGCCGAGCTCGTGCGGGACTTTATTGCGGGTATGACTGACAGGTATTTTGCCAAACGGTTTGAAGAATGTGTAATTCCGAAAAGGATAGATGCGAAATTCTCCTGATCCAAAAGGGGCAGATCAGTCATACTTGCTTTTTGGTTCTGCCCACCCGGTAAACCCGCAATAAATACATCCGGCTCCCTCACAGTGCGGACACTGCCGCTTGGGTGCTGTGACCAGTACCGTGCCGGTTTTATTGCAGACCGTGCACCCGAATCCTTCACAGCTCGCACAGAGTGCAGGTTCATAGGTTTTTTTCTCGTTGTTCATGCATCCACCACAATCCTAAACCAGAACATAGGGTACTACATACAGATTATGGATTCACTTCCAGAAAAAGGGCTTTGATGGGAACCGGCATTGTTCTATGGGTAACATACCGTTAGCTCATTACGAGAAACATATCGATACTATTCCGGAAAGATTCCTGAATCAGTTTTATTTTTAAAAATGAACCTGTGAAGAGGTCGTGCGTTTGTATTGAAAAATGGTTAAAAAATTTTCATGCCAGATGTAGTATCCGTTCAATTCTTTTTCATCGCAATAACGCAATAGAGTGCACCACAAATCCCGAGTGCAACTACCGGTAGAATTCCTGATGAGGGGGATTGGGGGGTTGTTGTTGGATAGGGTGTCGGGACCGTCACCTTTGGTGTTGGTTTCTTTGTTGGCGTGGCAGAGACTTGTGGGGTGGTGACAGGGATGGTTTCCTTGGGAGTCACCGTGACTGCAGGTACGCTGGAAGGGACCGTTAAACGCACATTATCGATATATCCCTGTGCATAAAGGTTCTGCGAGCCATAGTCACCCTTTGCACCTAAAAAGATCCGGTTAAAACCTTTCAGGCTCTCCCCGCTTTGAATAAAATAACCCCAGATATCATTTCCGGATTGTAATTCTTTCACTTTCATGGACAGGACTTTGGTGTTGTCGTCATAGTTGACTGTAACATGGTAGGTTTTGTTGACCGCATATTTTGCCGTTTGGCCTTTGTATGCGTCCGGCCCCATTTCTGTTGCCGCATTCTGGCTGTTTACTACCATATGCTTGCTTCCGGTTGTCACCAGATTAAGCCACATTATCTGGTCATATTTTGCATTAGTAAACATGGACACGACACTGGGACCCTTATTGAAATCCATTTCAGATCCGGATAATCCCATGCGGAAGGTAGCCCCCTCATCGATTCTTGTCAGGAGCAAATCGTAGTCCAGGTTGAAGGATCCTTCCTGAAAAGTATCAGGAATACCAACGTAAGCGTAACCTCCCGAGCTGGGTTCAATAGAGAAATGATACATTCCCAAATCAGGAACCCAGTAGTAACTCGAGGATGCACCACCCATATTGTTTTTCCAGCCAGGATCAGAAGCAAACGAGGTCTGGTAGATTGTAGTCTGGGGTCCAGTCTCCGCCATTATCGGCTGTACTACAAGAAGACAGCAGGCAGCAACGATAAGGGTTAATAGTATTATTCTGGTGTTCATCACAGTTCTCCGTAGTTGTATGTTCCACAATACAGGTGAGCACCTGCAACTTCAGCAGGATTGCAAGAGTTTCTTCCTGCAAACCTGTTATCAGGTTTATGGGAAATTTCTTAGTACCTATACAGTCCACCTTTCTTAAAAATAACTGATTCGGCAGTCCCAACCGGGATATATTTATTTCCCGATTCGCGCAATATTAGAGAGCATACCAAAGTGCGCGATAATAGTCTAGCGGTAGGACAGGAGCTTCCCAAGCTTCTAGCCCGGGTTCGATTCCCGGTTATCGCATAGGTCAAAAATGGATACTGAACCTGAACGACTGGCCATGAGGATCATTGCGGAGAACCGCAATGGTGTGCTGAGGGACATTGCAACCGTGGTTGCCGCCCACGACGCAAACATTGTGATGATCAGCCAGGAAGTGTTCGAATCCGGACCCTATACCGGCATGGCAGAACTCTATTTTGAATATGATTCTGCTGATGCAGACGACCATGACCGGCTCCTTGAAGATCTTAATGCCATTGATTCTGTTAAGGACGTGAAAGCGTACAAGCCATTTGGCCATATATTCGGTTCGCGTGTTATCATTATTGGCGGCGGGGCACAGGTTGCCCAGGTGGCAATGGGTGCCGTGAACGAGGCTGACCGGCATAACATACGGGGCGAGCGGATATCGGTAGACACTATCCCGCTTGTCGGGGAACGGACACTCGCGCTCGCGGTGGATGCGGTTGCCCGACTGCCCCGGGCAGCCATTCTCGTGCTCGCCGGTTCGATTATGGGCGGGGACATCACAAAAGCAGTAGACCGTGTGAGGGAGGCAGGGATCCCAGTCATTGCGTTAAAAATGGTTGGCACCGTGCCGGAACATGCAGATCTTGTTGTCACTGACCCTATCCAGGCAGGAGTTTTTGCCGTGATGCATGTCAGCAGCAAAGCGGTTTTTGATATTAATCGTGTCCGTGGTCGGGAGTTCTAAATGGACCCTATAGAAAAAGCGGTTTCTATCCTGATGCATGACGGTATCGTTGTGTACCCGACAGAAACAGTGTACGGGCTCGGTGTCGATGCATTCTCTGATGAAGCGATTTACCGGCTCTACGAGGCAAAACACCGCCCTCTTGGGATGCCGGTATCGATCGCGGTATCAGATTTTGATATGCTCGCAGCAGTCGCTCATGTCGAACCATGGATGGAAACATTCATCCAGACGTTTCTACCCGGCCCGGTTACGATTGTCCTGGAATCACGGAACTGCGTTCCTGAGTCCCTGACGGGCGGAACGGGAATGATTGGGATCCGTCTCCCGGCACACCCGCTCGCACAGCAGCTGATCGAGCAGTTCGATTCTCCTATCACCGCAACGAGCGCAAATCTCCATGGGGCAAAAGACCCCCAGACTCCTGAGGAGTGCACGGTACACCATGAATTCCTTATAGATGGCGGGAGACTGCCCGGCACACCCAGCACGGTTGTGGATCTTCCCGCACGCACAATCCTTCGCGCAGGTGCCGAGGTTGATAAGATCGCACGATTCCTCGTAAACCTGTGAGACTGTTTTTTATGAAACCCATCCGGTTACGTGACTTTATTGAAGATAATGATGGTTGGATATATGCCGTCTCCACGTATGACAATGCGGATAAGATAGGCTGCGTACTCCGGTATGTCCCGGATGCGGATGGCGAGCGCCTGCACGCTTCCGGTACCCGGTATAAAAAATACGATTTTGAAGACGCGTATGCATTCATCGCGCAACACAAGCCGCAGTATGCCGCTCTCCTCCAGCGCATTCCCTATAACGATGTGAAACGGGTGTGGAAGCCGGATGAGGAACTGCCAAATATCGCCCGCAACCACCCCCGGGTGCAGAAACTTGTCGATCTTTTCGGGCTTCCTTCGGGTACCGTCGGGTGCACGGGCTCACTGCTCTGCGGGCTTGAGAATGGGGCGTCCGATATCGATATGGTGGTCTACGGACGGCACTGGTTTACTGCGCAGGCACTCGTAAGGCAGGGAATCCTTGACGGCGTAATTGAGGGACTTTCTTCAGAGATGTGGCAGAAAGTCTACGACAAACGCAAACCGGAGATCCCGTATGACCAGTTTGTTCTCCACGAGCAGCGCAAATGGAATCGCGGCCAGATCGAAGGTACGTACTTTGATATCCTCTACACCCGGGCATACGATGACCTGAAAAGTGCCCATCCCGGCAAAGGTACCGTGATCGGCAAGCAGACAATCGAAGCTAAAGTGACCGATGCATCACTCTCGTTTGACAACCCGGCTATCTTTGAGATCGAGCACGAATCAGTGAGCCGGGTGCTCTCGTTCACCCATACCTATAGCGGGCAGGCACTTGCTGGCGAGACCATCGAAGCGTGCGGGGTCTGCGAGCAGCACGGTAACGAGCGCTGGCTGGTAGTCGGAACGACTCGCGAGGCCCGGGGCGAGTATATTATTTCTAAGACGCTGCTTGGGCTGTGAGTGCCTGAATTACCAGGAACTCTATTTTTGAATAATACACAATTGATTGCGAATATTTGAAAAAAGATAGTGCTCCACCGGGACGTACTGCTTTTCAAATCCAAATCTCGTCTCAAAAAAATATGCCAATAGTGAAACGGATATGGATGCCGTATAATTGGCAAATGACTACATCCGCGTTAACAATTCAGATTTCTTCGTTTCAAATTCTTGTTCGGTAATTATTCCTGCATCTCTTAATTCGTCGAGTTTTTTGAGAAGATCCGGTATTGATTCAACGGATGGAGATACCCCCATTATTCCGACCGTATCTTTCTCATAAATTTTTTTCAGATAGGAGAGTTGCTCTGCTCCGTTTTCGGCATGTCGTGAAATATATTGGGTAAGGATTTTTTGTGCTTTCTCTGGATTTGGTATGCCATAAAGACAATCAAGGGGAGAACGTGATGATTCCTGCCGGCCTTTGGCAAACATCACCCCTGCTCCGACAGCACCCTTTTGTCCCCCTGCACCAACGCCCCGAAGAGATGTTTCTTCACCCCACCGCGTACTGTTAACGAGGATTATCGTTCCAAAATTGTAATGAGTGCCTAAGAAGTTTTGCTCCATTACTATCCTGCCTATGTCGGAATGAGGGAACAGGTGTTTCTGTATATGCCAGACACCTCCACGAAGAGTTACTCCTGTTTCAGTGATGGTATATTGGATAGACTGCCGAAACTTTTCGAGCCATATAAGGGAGATAATCGTTGCAACTATACTGAATGGCTGGACAAGGAATGCGATCCATTTCAGGTATAACAAGAATTTGTCCTGCCCGGCAGCTACTGCTGAACCTGTCATTAATACGAGCAGAAATCCAACGATCCCGCTTAAGACCAATGTCAACGCCACTCCGGTCCATACTTCAGCAATCCTTAACGACCATCCAATACCTGCAATGATAAGGAAAATTGCAACAGGTGCTATCATTAAGATTGCAATGTTTGTCCCATACGAAACAGCAGGACTGATACCGTTGATAAGAGGGCCTAAACCCGTCATTAACGAGGGGGATACTGATGCGGCCCCATTCATGCCGAGCGCGTCATTTGTTGGAATTGCGCCGGATGGATTATTGATTGCGCTGTCTACAACCGTGGAGAATGCACTGATCACAATATCGAGGATAAATCGTGCAATGATACAAACGAAAACAAGAATAATGGGAGTACCTGCCAGGACATACTTAAAAGTAAAACTCACCTTTTCCGGGCCGGTCCTGAGAATAACCTGATCCGTACCCTCATTAAATCCGTAATCTATGTCTTTTTGTATTGATGGTACAGATTCATTGGTTTTCATTTTACCCTTTCGTACAGCATAGACAAAATGATATGAAATATATTCCCATTTGATTATTGAGGACAGCAAGAATGGCTGGATAAAAATAAAATTTGTCACTGTTCATTTTTGCGCGGACTTCATGGTTTTGCTTAATAGCATATTTTTTTAAGAAGAGATTTAGAATTGAAAAGGACTGAAGGACCTGGCCATTTTCAATTATTGCTATGTATCAAAAATGATATACTCTCAGGGCCCCTTTTATAAAATAGCACGTAATAATATGGTCGTCAAATTTTTATCGGATTGTAAGCAATGTCCACATCTGGCTGAATGTGATGCTCATAGTTCAGAAGGTTCTCACAAGCACCAGCAAGGACCCAATCCTTGTGAACTGATCCTTGAACAAAAAAACGGGGATTCAGATTTTTAGATTTTATCAATCAACAGTGAATTATTTTTAAAAATTCTTCCGGCAAGGTGTGGTACTCAGGCTATCCATTTCCCCTGCTATGCAAGAACATCATCCCATTCTCCCGCGATACGATCCAACAGGTTTTAGCAAGTTTGTAGCATAACCACATTTATGGCGGTGAAAAATCCCTTTAAGACAACCCTGATTGCTCCCTGCGGCATGAACTGCGCCATATGCAGTGCGTTTCTCCGGGTGAAGAACCGGTGCGGCGGGTGTTATGCTCCGGACCGGTTGTGCAACATAAACTGTACGATCTCGGCATGCGAAAAAGTGCGGGATCGGTACCATCATACATGTGCAGATTTCCCCTGCAAACGGCTGAAACAGCTGGACAAGCGCTACCGGACGAAGTACGGTATGAGTATGCTTGAGAACCTTGAAGCAATCCGAAAAAACGGCATACGTGAGTTCGTTAAAATCGAACGCGAACGCTGGACCTGCACAGCCTGCGGGGGAACTATCGATGTGCACCACAAACGCTGTTCGGCTTGCGGGAAGGAGCGGGTGTAAGAGAGTTTTTTTTATCAATTATTGTTGCTCCCCACCGCCCGGCTCCACGGCTCTGCCACTCCCCAAGGGAGGCCCCTGTCTCTAAGAGTGGGGTGGGGCCGGGGGGATCCCTTTTGATCCGGGTGGGGTGGGTACACCAGAACCCACGACCCGGACCGGGTGACAACTGACAATCCCGTCGTAATACCCGGGACCGGAACATACAACCCCGCTAACTATCCAGCGCACCGTGGGGGTACCCCTGCCCCTAAGTGAGGGATGGGTCGGGAGGACCCCTGTTGATCCGGGAGGGGTACCCCGGGGGGATCCCTGCCTTTAAGTGAGGGGTGGGGGCAGGGGGACCCCTCTTGTTTCCGGGCGGAACCGTGCAATGATTTACGTCGGATTTCCACGCGAACCGTTGGCAATGGACATGTAAAAAGTGGAGGGGTGCCTCTTGGGGGATCCCTCCCATAATATGACCCACCCACATGGAGGACCCCTGTCACTAAGGGAGGGGTGGGAGCTTTGGCCACCATCTCGATAATTGGATTTGGTGGCATTTCCCGATTAAAAATGCAAAATCCCCTTGATTACTTCATACTCAGTATCTGCCGGACCGTCAACAACCATTGCAGTTCGCCGCCCACCGGGTCAAGCCGTGCATTCCGTATTTTAGCAAGCCCACCCTTTCCCAACGCGATTGCTGCATCGCCTCCAGCGGAGATCATGTACCCGGTGAACATCCCAAGGAGGGGTTCATGTCCGACAATGAGTAATGACTCATCTTCAGGACGGCTGGATATGCGTGATTCCAGCGCTTCGATACTGGATCCCGGTGTTAACTCATCCCACTGGACGACGATCCCACGCTTACCGAGTGCTTTAGCTACAATCTGGGCGGTTTCCACTGACCGGGCATACGGGCTTGTTGCTATGCAGCCAAACACGACATCGCGTGATGCAAGGAACTCAGCAACCCCGAGAATTTCGGTGCGTCCCTCCCCGGTAAGCGCCCGTCCTTCATCGCCACGGACAGAAGGGACGCGTTTCTCGGCCCTGCCATGCCTCAGAATATAAATATCCACGCAGGTGAGATGGAAGCCTGAGGGCAAAAAGGTTTTGTGCCTAAAGCAGCTCCGAGAGCCGCTTCCCGACGCTGCTCTCGCACTGCTCCCTGTACTTGCACCGGTTGCAGGGAGCGTTTAACGGGTGCTGCGGCATATCGCCGTTCCGGATGGATTTGATCGTGTGCAGCGTGGCAATCACCAGCCGCCGGTCCCGGGGCTGGACCTCGTGGGTACGGGAGACCCCGTCCGGAATATATTCCACACAACCCCCCTTCACTTCCGATCCGGTCATCTCCTCAAGACAGAACGCTATGCAGGCAATCCGGAGCCGGTCCGCTGCATAGGTTCCAAACGGCATTGCTCCGGAAGCGCGAACGATTGAGAATGTGCTATCGGCATCGATGCGGTCGATCATGCCGACAATGCCATGCTTATTCGACACTACCTTAACATCGGTCTGGATGGCAGGTTTCCATTCGGTTTTATTGCACGCTGTAATGCAGAGTGCCAGGAAGTCCTTAAGGGCCGGATCGATTGCCGGTGTAACTGCGAGGATCTCCTGCCAGATCACTTCCGGATCGAGTGAGGTTCCCAGGTGATACGAGAGCTGCTTACAGACCGCGTATCGGTCTGATTCGAAGACTGGCTCGGTGCGTTCGTAATAAAACCGGACCGGGCACGCGTGCACCCGCACCAGTTCCGAGACCGTGACATGTTGCTTTGGCTCTGTCAGGATTATTCCTCAGTAAGTAAACGTAGGGAACCGGGCGGGTTAACCTTTTTGAAATTTTGTTTTACCGTTCATCAAAAACACCTTTTAAAAATGTCCCGGCAGGAACAAAATTTACAACCAATGTTTGATAGCGGTAAAAGACGTATCTGATCAGCATGACCGGACAGGAAATTTCAGTCAATATCCCGCAGACACTCGATCCCGTGTATAGCAACATGATCCAGATAGCGTACAAGGAAGACGAGTTTACCTTCCTCTTCCTCCACCAGTTGCCGCAGGTGAACCAGGCGCGGGCAAAAGCGGTAGTCTCTATCACTCCTACGCATGCCAAGAACCTGCTCGCGGTGCTCACCAAGACCATGGCGGATTACGAAGGAAAATTCGGCACCATCGCTCCCAGGGAACAGCAGGGCCCCCAGAGCGTCACGACCTTAAGCGGGTATTCCTGAACTATTTCCGAATCAAACACATCTTTTATTAGCGTAACGGTTGACATTATGAGATATTGCGCCGCCGTGGCTTAGCGGCATAGCGGCTGATTCGTAATCAGCAGGTCGAGGGTTCAATTCCCTCCGGCGGCTTATGCAACAGAAAGTTACAATCCCCCCATGGAGTTAACTAGGTTTTAATGCGGGGGTATTGAGTAATTTGCATGCGTGTTTTTTTATTCTTTCCGATAAGAGAATGAATTAAAATTTCATAGCAGTGGGGGTTTCAATATCGAACTTCCTGTGACATTTTCAATGCAATATTTTTCCGTGGTCGGTTTTGCCAAAAATCCATTTGGATTTGCATATCGGGCTCTTAGTCAAATATCACTTCGGTTTGGAGAACTGCCAAAAGAATGTCCTTCATTGCCCTGCCTAAATCACTCATATTTTTGGCATTAGGCTGTAGTGTGGATTCCTATCGTTACATACAAATTACGATCTCTATTTTGGCATAGTGTAAAGGGGCTATTGTATGACTATGGAAGTTTGACTGTAGCATGGCATTAATACCCGGAAAATTCACTAAATTTAATTTCAATATCTTTAGTAATGTACACTACAATCATTATGATTACAAAAAGTATCCAAAATATGCCCAAAATGTACGCATTTTGTCCTTGCGTTGAAGAATAATTTAATATTCCAATTCCAATAATAAAACTCCCGATAGTAATTGATAGGAGCGACAGTGTTTTTAGTAAATCGGAATTTTGAGCTGAATAATAGGTAATTGCCTCCTCATGAAAAGCGTCTAACCCTGAGAGAGCATTGGTAAATAAATGGATGTATAATTCATAATCATCTTCAGTTAGTTTATTTTTATTGAATATTATAAAATTCATTCCATAAAGGAAGCAACCTTTGGCTTGGCGTCGGATGACTGCACTCAAATACATCAATTTTTTGTTTCCTTTTTCTTTTTGGTGAGCTATCATCAATTTGATATGAAAATCATTATACTCTTGAATTTTTCTTTGATGAAATTCAATTATCTCTTTAATCGCTTCGTCCTCATTTTGATTAAATGATGCTTGTGTTAAACTATCGGGCACCCCATTTTCTGAACCGTCATTTACGGCGTGCGTATGTTTGAAATATATATCACGAATATCTATAAAAGCCTCTTTCAAAAATAGTCGCGATGCATTGTCCTCACCAAGCGCTAATACGATCTTTTCTGGATCAATGAAAGTCGTCTCGATTCCAATGAAACCATATTTGTTAAATATGTTGATTTTAAAGGATACAATATTTTTTAAATTTGAATCGGGTCGAGGATAAAAAAAATATATATCACTGGGATAAGAGGCAAATTGATTAAAACAATATGCAATAAATGTAAATTTGGTCTTATCTCTGTCGTTAAAACTTTTCTTTCTAAAATAAACCGAAGAATAGGTTTTAAGTTTTGTGCAATCCGGTTCAGACAATAGATCCTTAAAATCTTCCAATCTGAAAAATTTATTAGAAAGATAAGGATCAATCAGAAAAACATTTCCCGAAAACGACGGGATATACCCAAAACCAAGAATTTTTGGCACACTCCAAAAAAACAATATTTTTATAACTATTGTATTATCTTAAACTCTCTAAAATTTGTCGTCCCATAGTAGTAATGATAGCTGTTTCTTGCATGGTTTCAACATCCAATCCACGACTCATCAATCCAATCGTAGACAATCGATCAATCAAAATCGCGTCATTCGTTTGATTGTTGATGTAGTCTCCCGAGGTATAAGCTTTCAATACCCGAGCTTCGTCAGCGAGAATTCCCATTTTCATATGCCCATCCTTTTCTATAGCTGTGGCTGTTTGGTAAATATGAAAAACTACCATTGAGTGATAACGATACGAACCTATATAATATTATCTTTATGACGTTGCCTTCGATGTAAATAAAATATCGATACAAAATTTATAAAGAGGGTCGATATCACTTCGCTCCAGTCTCTGTATTATCTTTTCCAGGCCAAAAAACTACCTCATGATAACCTTGCAGTGAATAAACCAAGATGCGATCGACAAGGAAAGAGATAAGGATCCAACGGTTGGGCCTATCCCCGCGAAGAATCAGCCTCTTATCGATATAGTGCGGAAAATCCTATTATATTCTTATGATAAGGGTGGAAAATAGGTATTGTGTGACCCTAGGGACATTAACAATGAACCCCGATATTGCGGTTCAATAGGTGTTTCTCAGTGCAAATGAATTGCATTACTTCCAGTTACGTCATCTCGTAAGACTTCCCGTAGTGTTTTGCGGAATTCTTCATCGTGATGGGCCAAATTATAGAGGATTGTTATTAACCCCCCTTTTCTCCGTTTCCTTTCGACGAACGGTGTCCGAATTTGCAGGGTTAATAGCTATTCTCTATAGAATATACTTCGCATGGTTTCCGGGAATTGTTCACTGTGCATATCATGGAACTGACAATAGTAGGCACACGCATCAATGATAATATCTGCACGGTCCCGGGAGATCTGACAGGATTCTATCATCAGTTTTACTTCGGCCTCAGTAAACATCTGTTCGGAGGTCTTCGTCCTAGTACCATCGGGTGGCATTTTAATTTTCTTCAGCTTGTCGAGCCTGATATTTGGTGCGTAGCCATTTTCTACCATCCAGAAACTGAACCGCTTGAGTATCCGCATATAGTCTGCGATTGTATCTGGACGGAATCGGGTCTTGCCATCTTTTCATTTTGCTTCACGGATTGCTTCGATTGCGCGATAGACATCATCAGTCGCGCAGGTGCGGAACTCTGGGATAAACTCCCGTATATGAGTCAGAATCGAGGTCAGTTTGAATTTCCTACAGGGTTTAATATTTCCCGAGACTGCCACCTCAGTAACAAATTCCCTAATTAGTAAGACATCGTCTGGGGTGATTCTCTTCTCACTCAGAGCTTTGGTGATGGTGCCCTTTGTGTACTCTGCATGTTTGAGATCGGTTGTATGGAACCGGTTTTCTTCGTCGTTGATGTTGGGTTGCATGTGCATGAATTTACACTCCGGATATTTACGTGAACGTCACTACGGACTGTAACCTGCTGTTAATCCTCCCTCCGGCGGCTTATGCAACAAAAAGTTCCCATCGGGCTTTTTTTGTTCTCTTTTGCAGACTCTCACTCATCCCGGACAACCCACTCTCATTTTCCGATCGTATTCCCATAGGTTTATTGAGTATCCTACAAAGGTATTGATATGCCGGTAAGCCTGCTCGAAGAGTTCGTCCTCTTGTTCCAGATGGCATGCGTCGTCTTCCTTTTCGCATACCTCTTCTCGAAGAGCAGGTTTTACACGCAGGTAATCGAACACCGTGCTACGCTTGCCACGCAGGTCTTCCTTTCCATCGTCTTTGGCCTGCTTTCCATATATGGGATGAGCAGCGGCATCTCATTTCATACCGCTACCGTAAATATCCGGGATTTCGGGCCCCTTGCAGCCGGTCTAGCCTGCGGGCCCTATGTCGGGCTCGGGGCAGGGCTCATTGGGTTCGTCTACCGCCTCTCAATCGGTGGCACCAATGTCTATATTGTTGCGCTCGGACCCCTGATGGCCGGGGTTATTGGCGGTCTGGTCTATTATTACAGCAAACGTGAACTTGTCCCGGTAAAAGTTGCCGTCATTATCACCTTAATCACAGAAACTATCATTTCTGCACTTGCAATTATCGTCCGGATTCTTGCAGGGGATTCCTTTGAGAAATGGATGACGGTGACTATCAATGTCGCCCTGCCTATGATCATCATGACCACCATCGCCGTAGGAGTGTTTTCATATATTCTTCACAACCAGATCCGTGAACGGCGGGTGCAGACTGAAAAAATGCAGCTGGAACTCGAAGTAGAGTCCAAGAGGAATCTTTCTACCATCATCAATACCATCGCTTACCCGGTCTATGTCCTTGACCATGACCACCGGCTTATTCTCGTAAACGAGAGTTTCTGCCGTTTTATCAACCGTTCAAGAGAGGATGCGTTAGGAAAAACCCATCGTGATATTTACAACCCTCATGATGCGGAATTCCATTGGGAGATGGTCGAGACGGCATTCCGTACCCATGCCTCTCGTGAAGAAGAAGTAGCCATAACAAAACCGGATGGGCAGGCATGCACGATCATTTCTACATCCACCATGTACAGGGATTCTGCCGGTCAGGAGTTCCTGGTCGGGGTTATCCAGGATATCACCGAACGAAAAAAGATGCAGGATGCTCTAGCGGAGAATGAGGCATGGTATCACATCCTCTTCGAGCACACCGGTGCTGCCACCATCATCATCAGCGAAGATGGCACTATCGACCAGGTGAACTCCGAATTCGAACAGATGACCGGATATTCCCGTATGGAGATTGAAGGAAAGATGAAAATGACGCAGATAGCGCACCCGGACGATCTCGAACTGGTCAGAAAATACCATCACGACCGGCGGATCGATCCGGCATCGGTCCCCACCTTTTACCCGGTCCGGATATGCGACCGAAGCGGTACAATAAAAACCCTGCATGCCGTAGTTGCCCTGATCCCGGGAACGAAAAAATCGATAGCCTCCTATGTAGACATCAGCGAACAGAAGAGATCCGAAGAAGCCTTAACACAAGTGAACCGGAAACTCAACCTCCTCTCCAGTATCACCCGGCATGACATCAACAACCAGCTGATGGTGCTGACAGGTTACATTCGCCTTCTCGAAAAGAAGCTACCCGATCCAGCATTAAGCGATCATTTCCGTAGAGTTACAACCGCTGCACAGCGCATCTCTACGATGATCCAGTTTACCAAAGAATACGACAAGATCGGTGTCAAAGCTCCTGTCTGGCAGGTGTGCCGCATACTCGTTGACACTGCGGCAATGCAGGTCCCTCTCGGCCAAATTGTAATGAAAAATGACATTCCTGCCGGTACAGAAGTGTTTTCAGATCCCCTCATCGTTAAAGTTTTTATTAACCTCATGGATAACGCCGTGCGTCATGGTGGCAAGATTACGACGATCCGGTTCTCGGTTTTTGAATCTGAAGACCGCCGGAAAATTATATGTGAGGATGATGGTGACGGTGTCCCGGTTGATGACAAGGAGCGGATCTTCGAGCGTGGGTTCGGGAAGAACACCGGGCTTGGTTTAGCCTTGTCAAGGGAGATTCTTGATATCACCGGCATCTCCATCAATGAAACCGGCGAGCCGGGTAAGGGAGCACGGTTTGAGATGACGGTGCCTAAAGGAGCGTACCGTTTCACAGGTACCCGGCAATAATAAAAAGAGTAAGAAAACATTCCGGGATCAATACGGCGTCAGATTCTAAAAACCAGCATCAGGAACCTTCTTTTATGGGAATTTAACGTAAACCCCTACAATAATTGCTGTATAAAAACCGCCGGAAAAAGAGGTTTTCTCCCGACAACAAGAAACGTTTTTTCGCGTGTAAAATTATTTATTACTTCGTTCCGAGATATCCCGCACGGTACTCATAACGGCAGGCATGCCAAAATACTCGGTGATCCTGCTGCTGATCTCAACGGGAATTGTCGTCCCGTCCTTTTTCTTCTGCTCCCTTTCAAACAGTATATGTCCCCGGGACTGGAACCACTGTACCGTCTCTGGTGTCAACAGGGATTCAGGGTGCACATCAAGATCGTGCAGGCGCATCTTCATGAATTCCTTGTGGGAAAAACCTAATAGGCGTGAGGCTATCGTATTGGTCTCAAAAATCTGCCCGCCGATATCGTGAAGGAAGATAGCATCGCTCGCCCCGTCAAAGAGTGTCCGGTAACGGAGTTCGGATTCAATAAGTTCATCCTTCATCCGTTTGTGTTCAGAGATATCAACCATGGAGCAGATGACCAGTCCCCCTTTTGTCATGGATGCAGTAGCGAGCACCCAGATGACGGTCCGGTCTTTTTTGCGCAGCTGGATTTCCATATCGGCAATTTTTTCATCCTGCCGTAGTTTTTTAGTGAACTTTGCTTCCTGCTCATGGTCAAACCAGAGGGAAGAGGACCACTGGTTTTTGAGTTCATCCAGAGTATAGCCAAGGATATCTGCCGAGTGCTTGTTTACCTCGCGGATCTTCTGGGACTCAAAATCAAACGTAATCATCCCCGTCTGCGAGTTTTCAAAAATCTCCCGGTATTTTTTCTCCTGCATAAGCTGCCCCGCATATGCAGAGATGACGATACCTGCGGATACAAAAATATAGAAAAATGCACTGCTTGCTGCGTAGAGCCGGATATCCACCGGGCCATACAGGTACACAAGCCCTAAGAAAATCCAGCCTATGATGATAGTGAAATACACAGAATACCGGGGGAATAAATATGCCAGAAGTATGATCGGTACAATGTAAAAATACGGGAATATTTCATAAAAACCGTTTTTTAACGAAAAGATTGACACAAGGATGATCACTATCGTAATGAGCAAGGTTAAGGAAAGCCACAGGGTTTTTTGCGTGGATATTGTCTTCATGTGTACTTCATCTCATCTATACTGATACAAGGTTGAACTTTGCTCGATAAATGTAATATATGTTGTTATCAGGACTAGCAATTCTGTGTAAATGATGTTTTTTCATCGTGAATAATTCAACGAGACTTTTATACCTGGGTAAAAAACACTTGGATATCAGGACTATTAATAGAATTCAGTACCATTGGTAATTACGAAAATGAATGATAAGGTGCAGCATGTACGGATTTTGGACCTGGTTAAAACCGGACTCTACCTGGTGCTCGGTATCGTGGTCATTCCCATAATCATCGGATTATTTTTCCAGATTTCACTATGGAACATGCTTGGGCTTGTCGGGTCGATCTTCATACTCCAGCCGGTTGCAGCAGTTGTCGGGCTGGGGCTGGGTATACCCCCTGTTCCGATCACGCTCATTATGATCTCCTTTTGTGTTTCTATCATCTATGGGCTGTTTGCTGTCTGCGATACGTTTGCAGAACGATCGGCCTGGCTCCGTAAACACCTCACCTCCGTTCAGGCAATTGCCCAAAAATCCCCCCTGTTCCAGAAATACGGAATATTTACCCTTATGCCATTCATCTGGATACCCGGTATAGGACTGTACGGGTGCGTACTTCTTGCCTGGCTTTTCAAGTGGCGAGGGGTTAAAGGTGTGGGTGTGATCATCGCAGGCTGGATCCTTTCCACGCTGCTTGTGTTAGGGGCATCGATAGGGATTATGAGCAATATCCATTAGTAAGAGGGCATCATAAAAAACTGCGCAGTTTCAGCATATCCACGGGAATCTCAAAAAAACCTATGCCGTGAATATGTCAACTATGGATGTGGTATTGTTGCGCAATAAAATAACAAAATCTATTCATCCTTTGCCTTAAACACGAGCCATTCCTTTTCGCCTGCTTTTTTAAAACGTATAAGGATATATTTTCCGGAAAAGGCCTGTCCGTGCAGGAGCACTTCGATCCGGTCATCCCGCCAGATTAAAAGTTCAAACGTTCCGTTATCCTTAATCGTCACCTCGCCAGCACCATACTGCCCCTCCGGTATCGTGCCCTGAAACCCGATATAGTCAAGCGGGTGATCTTCTACAGAAATTGCGAGCCTTCGTTCGCCGGATCTCTCCGGCAATCCTTTTGGTACTGCCCAGCTCTTCAGTACCCCCTCATGCTCAAGCCTGAAATCGAAATGATAGTGTCGGGCGAAATGCTCGTGGAGGATAAAACGTTGCTGCTGTTCGAGGGTCATAGTACCACTGCTGATTTACATTGCCGGATCTGGTTTTTAAGATCGCGTGCAGCAGCGGTAATGTCCGGTGCCCCGACAACGGCAGAGATTACCGCAATCCCATCTGCTCCTGCTGCAATCACTTCACGTACATTATGACGATCTATTCCTCCGATGGCAATCACCGGGACTGACACATTCCTCCGTATTTTCCACAACGTGTCAAGTCCGTGCCCCGGCCCGGCGTCTCGTTTGGATCCCGTGGAAAATGTCGGGCTGAGCGCAACATAATCAGCCCCTTCCCGCTCTGCCTGGCATGCCTCGTCAACATTGCTCACCGAAACCCCTATGAGAAATCCGGGTGGAGCAATCTGCCGGGCAACATCAGTACGCATATCCCCCTGTCCAAGATGTACACCATCCGCTTCGCAGGCAAGCGCTACATCAAGCCGGTCGTTTACGATAAATATGGTTGAACTCCTGCGGGTAATCGCGCGAAGGGATCTCCCAATACGTATCAGGTCCCTGCAGCTGCAGG
>JBAZQT010000115.1:0-4261 GCA_041645055.1 Methanoregula sp.
AAATCCGTTCAAAAAAGCCGACATTCTTTATTCGTTCAAAAAACCTGCGGAGATATTCGAAAGGGGGAGCGTCCATGGATTACACCTGAGGGAATTTTATTCTCTCTTTAATGTCTGAAGATTTCTTGGAGAATTCCCCTTATAAACATACTGGGTGATGGGTGAAAATGAGGTTTTCCTTATCAGACCCAAATTATCTACACCATTTCTTCCGGATTCCGTGGCAATAATGGTATATTTTTATCTCAATCCGGTGTAGATTTACCATAAATATTCCTTGAACTGATCTGGATCAACGGTTATGTTTGAGAAAATCCTGATACGCTCGATCTGTCAGGAAAGATTTGAGAAATCACGTCATGAAAACTGAAAATATGTACGATATGCTATCGGAACGCCGCAAGCCGGGTCAAGCACGTGAAATGATGCACAGGGACCGGCCATGCATTCCAGTTCCGGGATAACGAACAATGCCCTGCTGTCCTGTCTGTTCCAGCGATAGAGTATACCCGCTTCTCAATACCTTGCGCTGCAAGCGGTGCAAGTATATCTGGAAAGAGGGGGAAGGCCCGGGCCCGTCCGACACCTGTGGATCTTTGGCCCCGGTCACTTCACCGGGAATCAGGAAAAGGATAGACCCCTTAGAAACAAGGCTGGAGAAAAAATTAGGAGAGATCCTCACCCGGTCCGGAGGAAGATTCTGTATCACAGCCATGCCCTGGCAGGCCGGGGATATATCTCAGGAACTGTTCAGGACATACCTGGAGCGGTGCGTAAAAAACCAGGCCCTGGCAAAAACGAAGGATCATTACGGGCGTACATGGTATTCCCGGCCGGGATAATTCCCTATCATTCAAAAAAAAGAAACGTTTAGATCCTCCTCCTCTCGCACACGCCGGGATGCCGGGGGAGTTTGCAGACATGCAAGGGAAATAATCCTCCGAAATCACCGATAGAGATATACATAGGAGAGAAAATGTATATTCCATGGAGAAGGAGATAAAAGTCATTTATGTCGATGACGAACCTGATCTCCTTGAAATTACCCGGCTTTTTTTAGAAAACGCCGGGAATTTCCAGGTTACTACCTCAACATCAGCAAAAAATGCACTGGACTCTTCTTCAATCCAATCGTTTGATCTCATTGTCTCTGATTACCAGATGCCGGGAATGGATGGTATCACATTTTTAAAAGAAGTCCGGAACCGGTACGGGGATATCCCGTTCATCCTCTTCACGGGCCGCGGTCGAGAGGATGTCGTGATCGATGCGATCAACAACGGTGCAGACTTCTATCTCCAGAAGGGGGGATCTCCGAATGCGCAGTTTGCTGAACTGGCACATAAAATCCGGCAGGCCGTTGGACGGAAGAGGGCTGAACTCTCCCGTATAAAAGCTGAACTCGGCCTCCGGGAAAGTGAAGAGAAGTACCGGTCCCTTGTTGACCTCGCACCCATCGCGGTCCTTGTCCACCGTGACGGTAAGATTGTCTATGCAAACCCGGAATCTGTTCGCCTTGCCGGGGCAGGCAGTGCTGAAGATCTCATCGGCAGGCAAATGCTCCCGCTCATCCACCCGGATGATCTTCCGATCACGCTGGAACATTTCCGGCTGATGAGCAAGGGGGTTACTATTCCCTTAACAGAGATGCGTATTTTTACGGTTGACGGACAGCCCTTCACTGTCGAGGCTGCCGGAAAACAAATCATGTACGAGGGACTTCCCGCCGTTATTGTCGTGTACAGGGATATTACCGACCGGAAGAGAGGAGAGGACGAGCTGAGAGCTGCATATGAACAGATAACCGCCTCAGAAGAAGAACTGCGTGTAAATCTCGATGAGATTATCAAAGCACAGGGAGACCGGGAGAAAAGCGAGGAGAGGTACCGGAACGTCATAGTACACGCACCGTACGGGATGCATTTCTACGAATTAAAACCAGACCGGGGACTTGTTTTTGTCGGGGCAAACCCGGGCGCGGACCGGATCCTCGGGATCAGCCATGACCGGTTGATCGGAAAGACCATTGAAGAGGCGTTTCCCGGTCTTACGGATACCATAGTTCCCGAACGGTACAGGCAGGCTGCAGAATCCGGCACCGTCTGGCAGACCGAACAGGTGTACTATAACGAGGGGGCGATCAGCGGAGCATACACGGTCACCGCGTTCCGGACTGCCCCCGGTGCCATGGCCGCGATATTTGAGGATATCACCGTCCGGAAACGGACAGAAATATTATTGAAGGAAAGCGAGGAGCGCAGCCGGAGGATCCTGGAGCTGGCGCCCCTGCCACTCGCCTTTGTAAGAAATGATGGATTGGTGACTTTTGTCAACGACCGGTTTGTCCGGCTCTTTGGTTATACTGCTGCTGACATACCGACACTGAAAGACTGGTGGCAGCTGGCGTATCCTGATCCGGGCTACCGGCAGTCTGTCATACAGCAGTGGGAAGATGCGGTCCGGCGGTCGGGAGAAGAACATGCAGATATCAGGCCCAGTGAATACAGGATAATCTGCAAGAACGGGGAAGAGCGGATCATAGAGACCTCCGGTATCACGCTCAGCGATGGTTTCCTGGCAACGTTTGTCGATCTGACGGAACGAAAACAGACTGAGGATGCACTTTTGCAAAAAACCGAGGAACTGGATCAGTACTTCAACGCGAGTCTCGACCTGTTCTGCATTGCCGGTACGGACGGGACATTCCGGCGGTTGAACCCGGAGTGGGAAAAAACGCTCGGGTATTCTCTCACCAAGCTTGAAGGCCACCGCTTCCTCGATTTCGTTCACCCGGACGATCTGCCTTCAACACTAGCAGCAATCGCCGATCTGTCGCAACAGATGCAGGTCCTCAACTTTACCAACCGGTACCGGCACAAGGACGGCAGCTACCGGTGGATCGAGTGGCGTTCCTTCCCTAAGGGGGATCTGATCTTTGCGGCCGCACGGGACATCACCGAGCGCAGACGCATTGATGAAGCTTTGCGTGAGAGCGAGGAACTTCTCCGGCTCTTTATCGAACATGCACCTGCCGCTCTTGCCATGCTCGATAAGGAGCTGTGCTATATCGCAGCAAGCCGTCGCTGGATGGCTGATTATCACCTGGGCAACCGGGATCTCATCGGTCATTCCCACCTCGAGATCTTTCCTGAGCTCTCCAAAGAGATCAAAAACGTGCTCCGCCGCGGTCTTGCCGGAGAGATCACGTCTGGAAAGGAAGACCCGTTCGAACGGCAGGATGGATCCGTCCAGTGGCTTGCATGGGAGGTACGCCCATGGTATAAGACCGGCAACGTTGTCGGCGGAATTATCATATTTTCAGAAGATATTACCCAGCGGAAAAATGCCGAAGAAGCGCTACGTGAGAGCGAGGCACGGCTCACATCGATCCTGCACGGTTCGCCTCTCCTGCAGTTCGTCATCGATCATGACCACCGGATCCTTTCCTGGAACAAAGCACTTGAAGAGTACAGCGGGATACCTGCCGGAGACGTAATCGGTACTGACCAGCAATGGAGAGCGTTTTACAAAGACAAGCGTCCGGTGCTTGCTGATCTCCTTGTGGATAACAACACAGACGGCCTCTTCAAGTGGTATGGCGGGAAACTGAATCCTTCCCGGTATATTGATGGCGCATACGAAGCAACTGATTTTTTCCCTGACATGGGTACATCCGGTACATGGCTTTCGTTTACTGCAGCGCCAATCCGGAACGCGAATGGGGAGATAATCGGTGCAGTCGAGACGCTTGAAGATATCACCGAGCGAAAACGGGTAGAGGAAGTTTTGAAACGGTCAGAGGTCATGTATCGCGAGATCTTCAATACGGTTAATGAAACGATATGGATCCATGATATCACAACGAGAAAAATTACGGATGTCAATAATTACGTAACGCACATGTTTGGCTACTCGGTAAAAGAAGCCCTGGAATTGAGCTTAGAAGACATCAGCTCAGGTGTACCACCCTTTAATCAGGAAACCGCCGTAGAGAAACTAAAAAAAGCTGCGGACGGAAAGCCTCAGATTTTCGAGTGGCATTGCAGGCACAAGGACGGCCACCTTTTCTGGAGCGAAGTAACCATCAAGCGGGGAACGATTGCCGGCAAAGATTGTTTACTGGCTATTGAGCGTGACATCACCGACCGGAAGCTGGCAGAAGAAGCCCTTCGGATGAGCGAGGAGAAATTCCGCCGCATCCTTGAGAACATGCAGGATGCGTATATCCGGACAGATGAAAAGGCAACGATATCGATGGTAA
>JBAZQT010000116.1:0-4135 GCA_041645055.1 Methanoregula sp.
ACAGATGAGAAGCAACTCTCCACCGTGATCAAAGGGCTGGTGCGAAATAAGACAAAGTTCGGCCGACCCTACTGCCCATGCCGTATCAGGAGCGGGGACGAGGAGAAAGACCGGGCAATCGAGTGTCCCTGTATCTATCACAAAGAAGAAGTTTCAAAGCAGGGTCACTGCCACTGTCATCTGTATTTTAAAGAACCCTGATTTTTTTTTATTTTTCCAAATACCCTTTTTTATGAAAGAACAGTGTAAAACCAGTTCTCCTGCAACTACCCCGGCAGGTTTTCTCCCGGTTACCGGGGACATGCCAAAAGTCCTCATCTTGGGCAGTTTTCCCAGCATACAATCACTCCGGCATTGCGAGTATTACGGCAATCCGCAGAACCATTTCTGGAAGATAATGGAATCACTATTCGCCATCGATCACTGTCTCCCGTACCATGAACGAATAACACACCTTACCGGGCACCATATCGCACTCTGGGATGTAGTCCGGACATGTACACGGAAAGGGAGTGCAGATGAAAAGATCCGGGAGCCGGTCTTCAATGATATCAGCGGGTTTCTCACCGCTCATCCCACCGTGAGGCTTATCGTACTGAACGGGACTGCTGCCGGCCGATACTTCCATGTGATGAATATAACACCCGCAATAGAGAATCGTATCCTGACATCAACGAGTCCGGCAAACACCCGGTATACCCTTGCAGAAAAAGTAAAAGAATGGGAGATTGTCCGGGCAAACTGCGAATAAGGAATAGTAACCGGTAGGTTACCGTTCCATGCGGAATTTTAAGAAGATGACATGGTAGATGGCATAGAAACCGACCAGCACTGCAGCGGTATATCCCAGGATCGCAATCCATGAAACTTCCTTTGGCAGGGTGAACGAGGATGACTGGAGAACTAAAGAAGATCCGACGACAAGCGAGGCAACAACCATACCGATCATCAGTTTATCGCTGGCCTTATCGAGGGACATCTGGAGTTTCTGGATATCGGTGTCCACGATCTCAAGTTTGAATGTTCCCGTCGACAACCGCCGCAGCATTAAGTTGAGATTCCGGGGCATATCCAGCAGGGCGTCGACACCATCGAGGAGCGACATGGATGCCCGTTTGACATACCCGGCAGAGAAGGTGTTGGTATCGGCAAGTTTCGTTAAGTAAGGGGTGACCTCTTTTCCTAAGTTGAACTTCGGGTCAAGCCGGACGCCGATATCGAGTACCATCATAAAGACCTTTAAGAGCAGCATCAGGTTTAAGGGCACTTTAAGCCGGTAGCGGCGCATCGCTTCAGTGAGCTCGGTGACAACAAGCTTGAAGTTCAGTTGCGAGACCTCATCTCCCCCGCCGAAATCATGCATCATGATATAGAGATCGTCTCGTAATGATTCCCGGTCTTCTTCGGCAATGACGATCCCAAAACCCTCAAGTGACCGGAGCATCATCTCGATGTCGTCGCTGACAAGTGCAAAGAGGAGGTTAATAAAATTCTGCCTTTTCTCGGGTCGCAGGATTCCCACAATCCCAAAATCAAGAAAGACGATGTTTCCATCCGCAGTGACAAACAGATTCCCGGGGTGAGGATCACCGTGGAAGAAACCGTCTTCGAAGATCATCTTAAGATAGGCATGGAATCCCCGCACACCGATCTCATGCGGATCCAGTCCCATTTCCGTGATTGCTTCAGGGTTATCGATCCTGACACCCTCGATAAACTCCATCACCATCATTTGGGGGGTGACAAATTCCCAGTAAATTTTCGGGAACCGTATGCCGGGGACATCCCGGAAGTTCCGGGCCATCCGCTCGACATTGCGGGCTTCACGGGTGTAATCAAGTTCCTTTACGATCTGGTGGGCGAAGTCCTCTACCATGGCTGACGGGTTATAGATCCGGGTCTCGGGAAACACCGTCTCGATCCGTTCTGCCATGGATTTCAGGATCGTGATATCAGTCTCTATGATCTCGCCAATACCCGGGCGCTGGATCTTCACGGCAACTTTGGTTCCGTCTTTGAGAACGGCACGATGGACCTGTCCGATCGAAGCGGAGGCAACAGGCGTCTCGTCGATCTCGCTGAACACATCGAAAATATCAGGACAGTTCTCTTCAAGCACTGCCCGCACTTCAGAAAACGGGATGGGTTTTGCATGGTCCTGCAGTTTTTTGAGCTGTTCAATCAGCTCGGGTGGCAGCAGTTCCGTCCTTGTACTCATAATCTGGCCGAATTTAACAAAGGTCGGTCCCAGATCCTCAAGCGTGAGCCGCATCCGCTCGTAGATGGTGGATGACTCCGGGGCTTTCCCTGCGGTGGGGAGCCGGAACCGGGCTCTGCCGGGGAATAATTTTTCAAGCCCGATACTGAAGCCGTACTGGCCCAGCACATCCGCGATCTGCGCATACCGCCTGATACGGTTAATCATGCATATCTATTGGTAGTGGTCATACTTAAGGCGTGCTTTTTTTTACGCCGTGGGTACGGCACAGTAAAAAAAAGAAGAAAAAGTTCCGGAAATTGGGCTTTTATCCGGTTACAATAGCGACAAACGTATCATTGCTGGTGATCCTCATAACGAGAGGGGTAGCCTGTACAGGTAGGGGATGATGACAAGCCGTGCCAGGCAGAGGAGTCCCGGTACCTTGTCCGCATCAGGGGGTAAAGTAATCCCGGTCGAGCCAGTGATCGCGGTACCGCACACATGATACGGTAAATTACCTCTATTTATCAATAAAAAGGTGTGTCAGGTAAGAGGGCAAAAAAGGATGGAGGGCGTATCCCACCGCAGATCACCGGCTCAGTCGTAATTTCGGAAGAGTGCCGGGTTCTGCCGGCGTATCCACCAGCGCCTTACGAGGAATGTACCTGCGATGATGGCAATTGCACCAACAACTCCGATAATAATCAACGTCAGTGGCGTCCCTTCCACCGGGGCAGTGATTGGTGCCGGTGCCGGGGTCTGTGTTTCTTTCGTTGTTATTGCAACCGGTAAACGAGGAGTCCCTGTTACCGGAGTTTTTGCCACTACTGATGTGGTTGTAGTTGTTGTTACGGTTGGGACGGGAGTCCCTTGTGCCATCGTAGTATTACCCTTTTGATAGGCAATTGCAAAGTATGAGAAACTGGGAGTTGTTGACTCGTAAAGAACGTTCCCGTTACTTTGCGAAACGAACCTAGTGCCAAGTGTCTGCCATTGTCCATCCACGTTATGCATCATGACAATATCACCGACAGAAAACCCATGTTCGGTGAGCCAGGATTGCGGGACGTTGAAATCAAAAACGGTGTGGTCGACAACACCCGGAATTGTACTGGAGGTTATTGAAATGTACTGGTAAACCGTTGTTGGCGGGGCAGCCATTGCTGCAGGCAGGTTGCTCCTGGGCATTGCAGTGATTACCAGGTTCTTTCCAAGATTAACGCCGGTCATTTCCGCCTTGGTCACGGCAGATCCCCCGCCAACGTTCACGGTTTCGGTTATGGTTTTGTCAACAGGATTGACAGTGGGGGGACCTGAATCATCACCGCCATTATTTACGACCGGGGTTGTGAATAAGTTCCCGATTTTCTCCTGCATTTCAGGACTTAATTGTTTGACGAGTTCTGCATTGTAGATACCTTTTGGCGATGGGTTGAGCGGATTGAGATCGGTCTCCTGCGCCACAACACCATAAGAACGCGATTTCTCAGCCAGTGACCCGTCACCGACTGACGGGTCCATGTCGGTTATAAAGACTGAAACCGAATTGTCGGTGTTGCGTTCAATATCAAACGTGCGGTAATTCTGAGGATAATCCCGTAATGATGAGGTCTGGACCTCCCAGAATCCATATTCAGGACGGTTGGGATCGTCTGACGCAAATGCAGTAACCTGATTTAAATGAAGATGTCCCGAGATCCAGAGGACCAGGTTCGGATAGGATTTAAGTTTGGCAATCAGCGAGTCTTGCGATACATATGCATATTTGCTCCACCCCGCCATATCAGGATAAGATCGGACTCCTATCGGGATGTGAGCGGAAATTATCATGAGCTTGCCCTCACGTTGACCTTTCTCAAGCTCGTTTACCAGCCAGTCATAGCGTTTCTGGTCAAGAGAGCCGTGCCCATAACCGAGAGAATCGGTATCGACAGG
>JBAZQT010000117.1:0-4042 GCA_041645055.1 Methanoregula sp.
TCCAATCCTGCAATCTGACGATCTTTACCCGAAACGTTCAACGTAAAGATTTTTTGTTCACAACAAGAACAACCCATGATTCATCCTCTTTCTGTTAGTTTTCAATTTGTTCATTTATAAAATATCGCTTGCGAAAGTATAAAGCAACATTGACCAATCCGATCATCACCGGCACTTCGATGAGCGGGCCGATGACCGTCGCAAATGCGATCGGCGAATGAATACCGAATACCGCAACGGCAACGGCAATCGCCAGTTCGAAATTATTGCTCGCCGCCGTAAACGAAAGCGTGGCGGTCTTCGGATAGTCCGCACCGGCTTTCTTCGTCAGCCAAAACGAGACGAGAAACATGACGACGAAATAGAGCGTTAGCGGAATCGCGATCCGCACGACGTCCATCGGGATTTTGACGATATATTCGCCCTTCAGGGAGAACATCACGAAAATCGTAAAAAGGAGCGCAACCAATGTCACGGGACTAATTTTCGGAATGAACTTCGTTTCGTACCAGTCTTTTCCTTTCGTTTTGATCAGCGAAAAGCGCGTCAACATCCCGCCTAAAAACGGGATTCCGAGATAGATGAAAACACTTTTCGCGACCTCGCCGACCGTAATGCTGACGGAAAACGTTTGCAGACCGAGCCACGACGGCAATATCGTCAAAAACACATAGGCGTAAACCGAAAAGAACAGCACCTGAAAGATCGAGTTGAACGCAACCAGCCCGGCGGCGTATTCCCGGTCGCCTTTCGCCAGATCGTTCCAAACGATCACCATCGCAATGCACCGCGCCAGACCGATCAGGATCAACCCGGCCATGTAGTCGGGATAATTTCTGAGGAAAATCAGTGCCAGAGCGAACATGAACACTGGGCCGATAAGCCAGTTTTGAATTAAAGACAACGTCAGAATTTTCCCGTTTTTAAAAACGTCCCCAAGTTCCTCATATTTCACTTTCGCCAACGGCGGGTACATCATCAAAATCAATCCGATCGCGATGGGAATATTCGTCGTCCCGGACTGGAACCGATTCCAGAAATCGGCAATTGATGGCACGAAATAGCCGGTGCCGACACCAACCGCCATCGCAAGAAAAATCCAGATTGTCAGGAATCGATCCAAAAACGATAAGCGTTTCTCTTTCATTCTGTTACTCCTTTTCTCCGGTCGCTCTTCAACTTTATAACGTCTGATAAACCATATAAATTCCCGCAACAATGATCAGAACACCGCAGATTTTCCGAACGATTTCCATCCCGCGCGACGAATCGCTCCAATTGAGATAACCCTGTATCTTGGACGTGAACGTTCCGGCAAGAACAATCACCGACGCGTGTCCGATCCCATAAAATATCAATAGCGAGACACCGAACAGCCATCGCGTTCCCGCGAGATTCAGCGCGATTGCTAAAAGAGGCGCCATGTAGGCAAACGTGCACGGACCGAGCGCCGTTCCAAAGATCAATCCGAGAACGAAAGCCGCCGAGAAGCCGCTTTTTTTCGTGTTCAACCGGTTGGATCCGTCAAGAAATGAGAGCCGGATGACACCTAAAAAGTAGAGACCGACGACAAAAAAAACAGCGGCAACCAAATAATTTCCGAAAACGCCGATGTCGCCGAGCATTCTTCCCAGCAAGCCCGTGACGACTC
Organism: Methanoregula sp.; assembly: GCA_041645055.1. Classification (GTDB taxonomy): domain Archaea; phylum Halobacteriota; class Methanomicrobia; order Methanomicrobiales; family Methanospirillaceae; genus Methanoregula. The sequence continues at coordinate 1,652 of JBAZQT010000117.1, forward strand.
CCAAAACGACGATCGTTGTGAAAATGCCTGCGGCGAAAACCAGCGCCAATCCAAAAGCGCGTCGCGTCGTGGTATTTCCACGGCCGCTGATGAATCCGATGATGAGCGGGATGCTCGACAGGTGACACGGACTTAACAAAATACTCAATATTCCCCAGACGAACGCCGCCGATAAAGCAATGCCCGGCGTCGCGTCTAACGCCGTCGTCAACTTCTCAAACAGGGTTAAAATCATCGATATTCTTTCTATCCGTCAACCGGCTCACCCGGCGTCTGTCACTGGTTCTTCGGACTTAATCTTCTGATAAAATGCGGAAAAATCCCTGATGATCGAATCGCGGACACGGCGATAAACCGCGCGAATTTCCGCGTCGGTACCAACCGCATCTGCCGGGTCTTCAAAACCAATATGAACCCGGTGTTTGACTTTGCCGAGAAACAGCGGACAGGTTTCGCGCGCATGGTCGCAAACCGTGACGACATAATCGAAGTTTTCCTTCACGAACAGATCGACTAATTTTGGACGGTTTCCGGAAACGTCGAGTCCGATCTCATTCATGACCTCGATCGTCATAGGCTTCACGCGGTCTGCCGGTTCCGTTCCAGCGGAAAAAACCTCGAGTTCCGGCGCTATCGACTTCAGATAGGCTTCCGCCATTTGACTTCGGCACGAATTCCCGGTGCAAAGCACTAAAATTTTCATTGTTCTCTCTCGTTTGACAGGATAACAGGATATACAGGATTGTATGGATTGGAAATTTGTACCTTGTCTTTCGTTGGATATATAATTTGAAATAAAATCCTGTTCATCTTGTTATCCTGTCTTCCTGTAAACACGATATTTTCGTTTGATTTCGACTTTTTCTTCACCAAAGTTTATCAGCAATCCAATATCTATTCCTGATGCCACTAAATAGTTCACTAATTGTGCTTCATGGATTTTATTTAACTTTGCAACCGATTTTAGTTCGACAATAATTTGATCTTCAACAAGAATGTCTGCACAAAAATCTCCAACATTGATGCCTTCATAATGGACTTTAATTGGTTTTTGAAATTCTACATGAAGTTTCTCTTTTTGCATTTCTACTTGCAGACACTTTTCATAAACGGATTCTAAAAATCCGAATCCCATAGTGTTATATACTTTAAATGCGCATCCGATAATTTTTTCTGTCAGTTCTTCGTGTTTCATTCAGATTCCTTTGGACAAATTATTTATAAAAATCCTGTTCATCCTGTTATCCTGTCTTCTCTAGAAAATGCTCCCGTAAATAATTCCCGTGATCGTTGCCATTACGACGACCAGCGAAACATAGACGATGGTTTTCTGCGTTCCGATTACGCTCTTGATAACCAACATACTCGGCAGAGAGAGCGCCGGACCTGCCAGCAACAACGCCAGCGCCGGACCTTTGCCCATACCGTTTGCAATCAAACCTTGCAAAATCGGCACTTCCGTTAGCGTCGCGAAGTACATAAATGCTCCTGCAACCGACGCAAAGAAATTGGAAAACAAAGAATTTCCACCGACTAAACTACTGATCCAGCGATTGGGGATAATTCCCTGACCGTTATCAGGACCGCCCAGCAAAAAGCCGGCGATCAGGACACCAATTGCCAAAAGCGGCAGAATCTGTTTGGCAAATCCCCACGACGAACCCATCCATTCCTGCGGCTCGCCGGGCGTGATCGATAGCAAAACGCTTAGCGCAAATACGCCCGCCGTAAAAGCAATCAGCGGTTGTTGCGGCAGAAAAACAGCCAGCAAGATCACCGACAGAGCGGCGACGCCAACCCATAACGGTTTGATTTTCAGAACAAAGATCAATGAAATCGCGAAAAGAATTCCGAGAATACCGGTGATAAACCATTTATTTGACCAGATCCAAAACCATGCGCCAGTCGTGACATCCGGTTTTCCCCAATTCACGAAAATCAGAATCGCCACCAAGACGAAGAAATGATACGCCGTCTGCCAGATCGGACGCTTTTCTTCCGGCTCCGGTATCGCCAACTGTGCGACGTCTTTTTCCTTTTCTTCCTTCCGGTAAATGAATTCCATGATGAGGCCGATGACAACACTGAACGAAACCGCTCCGATCACCCGCGCAATACCGAGTTCCATGCCGAGAATTCGCGCCGTCAGAATGATCGCCAGAATGTTGATCGCCGGTCCGGAATATAAAAAAGCGATTGCCGGTCCCAATCCTGCACCGCGTTTGTAAATTCCCGAGAATAAGGGCAAAACGGTGCACGAACAAACGGCGAGAATTGTCCCGGACATCGATGCCACTAAATATGCAACCCATTTCTTCGCCGCCGCGCCGAGATATTTGATGACCGACGCCTGACTGATGAAAACCGAGATCACGCCTGCAATGAAAAACG
>JBAZQT010000118.1:0-4041 GCA_041645055.1 Methanoregula sp.
CAGTCTCCGGCGTCCTTTTGCTGACGCGGCATTCGTTGTTCAAACATAACCTTCAGCTTACCGGGCATTTCATACAAGACAAGTTTTGTGGGAAGCCCGAGGATATCCGTGTCGCCAAGGTGAACCCGTTGACCATCAACATCCATGTGCTTGAGTGGAACTGAGTATTCAGCACGTACATGTTCCACTTTGAAGATGATTTCCACCAAAGGTATAAACATCCCGTCTGGTTCTACTACAAAACCTATGCCGGGATCGCAGGGGACTCTGTAATCATAGCGATTGATTGCATCGTTTACATTCATGGGTGAGAGTTTTTCAGTAAGCTTGGGGTCTTTTCGAAAACCCTCCATGTAATCAGCGACCGATATCTTGCTCTTTTTATTGAGGTCAACAAAGAACACACGAGAGAGAGGAGTGCCTTTGGGTAATTTATTCACATATTGAGGCGGAACACCGAAATGAACGCCCGTTATGACCGGCTCGAAATTGACTTCCACGCCGAATGTCTCCAAACCGAACATCCACGTACGCCAATCCCGTTCTTGCGCCTCCTTGAGATGCAGAGTCTCGATTCCTCGATCCTTTGCCTCTACTGTAGCAGGTTTACTGAATCCGGAACTAGTATAATGTAACACTTAAACAACTGTATAGTGGTATAATCATGGTAAATCTTCAAGGAGGGTTTTACCATGAAGCCAAGATATCGGGTGACATTGACGATGGAAGAACGCCAAGAACTTGAGGCCATGACCAGAACGGTCAAAACGAACGCAAGGCGATTTGTTCGTGCCCGGGCGTTGCTTCTGTGTGATACGGGAGAACATGGGCCTGCCTGGAGTGTGGCCGATATAGCCGAGGCGTTAGGAGTCCAGCGCAGCATGATAGAACACTTGAAGAAACGCTTCGTGGAAGAAGGCCTTTCGGCAGCCTTGGAGCGTCGGCAGAGGGAGAAGCCCCCGCGCGACGTTGTCTTTGATGGGGCTTTTGAAGCCCGTTTGACAGCGCTGGCCTGTTCCCCATCACCGGAAGGCCGGCAACGGTGGACCGTACGGCTGCTGGCGGAGAAGGCGGCCGAATTGAATTTGGCCCCGAGCGTATCACACATGACCGTGCAGCGCATTCTTAAAAAAACGAACTTAAACCTCATCTTCGCAAGTACTGGAAAATCCCGCCAAAGGAAAACGCTGCCTTCGTAGCCAATATGGAAGATGTTATTGCCGTCTACGAGTTGCCGTACGATCCCGACTATCCGCTGGTCTGTATGGATGAAACCTGCAAACAGCTCATCGGGGACACGCACGAGGCCATACCTTGTGCACCGGGAAGACCGGCCCGGATAGACCATGAATACGCCCGTAACGGTGTTGCGGAGATATTTCTCGAAGTGGAACCACTCACCGGCAAACGCCACGTGATGGCCACGGAACGGCGAACGATGCAGGATTGGGCGTGGTGGATAAAAGGCATGCTCGATGAACGCTATCCAAGCGCAATCCAGATACGACTGGTTATGGACAATTTGAACACGCACTGCCTTGCCTCGCTCTACCAGACCTTTGAACCTCCGGAGGCTCGGCGATTGGCAGAACGTATTGATATCCATTACACACCCAAACACGGCAGTTGGCTCAACATGGCAGAAATCGAGCTTAGTGCCCTTAGCGGACAGTGCCTGGATCGCCGAATCCCTGATATGGAAACGCTGCAAAGGCATATCATCGCATGGCAGAACGATCGGAATAACCGGCAATCCAAAATCAACTGGCATTTCACGAACACCGAGGCACGTACAAAACTCAGACATCTTTATCCAATATTATAAGTGTTACATGGTACTAGTCTCTTCCAACACAAGATGAGCCCGAAGGGGGGATCGATTTCTAGCGCAAGATGAGCCTTAACGGTGTCAGTCGACTCGTCTATGATCGAGACCATGCTGCTGATCATGGATGATAGACGTTTGCAAACAATCGAACAAATCCGGCAATTTCCAGGAGGGAATCATGAAGTAGAATTCAAACCATTATCGGGGGAGGAGAGGTATCAGTGGGTAGAATCGGTGCTGAGGAGATTCCGTTATCCACAGCTCCGGCGGCAGGAGAAGGGACTGATCCGGCAATACATGGTCAAGGTCACCGGGTATTCTCGCGCCCAGATATCGCGGCTGATCGGTCAGTACAACCGGGATGGGGAGCTGAAGCGCAGGGATTACCGCAGGCATCGGTTTGCGGGTAAGTATACGCGGATGGATATGGAACTACTGGCTAAGACAGACGAATTTCATGATTATCTGAGCGGGCCGGCCACCAGGAAGATTCTGGAGCGGGAATATCGGATATACGGACACGAAGAGTTTCGCAATCTCTCCGAGATATCGGTGGCTCATCTGTATAACCTGCGCAAGAAGAACGGTCGTCTGGACCTGGGCAAGCTGTTCACCAAGACCCGGCCGGTTATCTCCCGGATCGGGGAACGGGCCAAACCAGACCCAAAGGGTATTCCGGGGCATATCCGCATCGACACTGTTCATCAGGGGGATTTTGAAGGACTGAAGGGGCTGTATCATATCAATGCGGTAGACGAAGTCACGCAATGGGAGGTTATCGCCTCGGTAGAACGAATATCGGAGGCTTATCTGGTATCCATTCTTGCGGCCATGCTCCCGGAATTTCCCTTTGTGATCCGGGGGTTCCACTCTGATAACGGGTCGGAGTTCGTCAACTATGAGGTAGGTGCGATGTTAAACAGATTGCTGGTCCGCTTTACCAGGTCCAAGCCCCGGCACAGCAACGACAACGGCCTGGTAGAATCCAAGAACGGTGCCGTGATCCGTAAACATCTGGGATACTCGCATATCCCGCAGCGATATGCTCAGGAGTTCAATGCTTACTATGACAAGTTTCTGAATCCCTACATCAATTTCCTCCGGCCTTGTTTCTTCCCGGTGATCGTGGTTGATCCCAAAGGCAAGGTCAAAAAGAAATACCCATTGGAGGAGGTGATGACCCCTTATGATAAACTAAAATCGTTGCCTGGAGCAGAGGAATGTCTGGTTCCGGGAATAACCTTTGCCAGGCTTGATGCTATCGTCGCTCAAATGAGCGATAATGAATTTGCCAAAAGGATGGTGAAAGCACGTTCCGATCTCTTTGAGAGGATATCCAGACCAATGAACGGGGACTCTGAATCTGAGGCTTGTGGGTTTATCCACTTATCCACACTGTCCACAAAGAAAGAAACGATTATTATGACCCCTTTCGGAGCGGATTGCCGGCAGAAGGTTGCCTCAGCCTGATGTTATCGGCCTTTTTTCGATTTATGCGAAGCCATCGCTTCCTTGATCTTTTGCGGAATCTCGGTTGGGCTCTCGGCTATTTTTACTCCGACGGCGGCAAGAACCTTTTTCTTCTCCGATGCGCGTCCGGTGGTTCCGGTAATGATGGCCCCTGCATGTCCCATCCGGCGTCCCGGAGGGGCGGCGCTTCCGGCAATGAAAGAGGCCACCGGTTTGGTGACGTGCTCCTTGATGTATTGGGCTGCGGCCTGCTCAGCGTTTCCCCCGATCTCGCCGATCATCACGATTGCCTCGGTTTCAGGGTCCTCCTGGAAGAGTCTCAAAGCCTCAGGAAACGGCGTTCCAATGATCGGATCGCCTCCCAGTCCCACGCAGGTGGATTGCCCGATACCCGCCTCTGTCATCATCGCTGCGATCTCATAAGTGAGAGTCCCGCTCCTGGAACACACTCCAACCTTGCCGGGGGAAAAGGCTTCGGGATGCATGATGCCCGCTTTGCACTTGCCCGGCGAAATCACTCCGGGGCAGTTCGGACCGATGAGCCGGATTTTCTTGTCCTTTAAATAGCTGTGCACCGCCACCATGTCACTCGTTGGTATTCCCTCTGTGATGCAGATAATCGTAGAGATGCCGGAATCAGCCGCCTCAAAAATGGCATCGGCTGCCATAGCTGCGGGGACGAAAATAATGCTGGCATTTGCCCCGGTCTTTCTCACCGCTTCTTCCACAGTGTTGAATACCGG
>JBAZQT010000046.1:0-22223 GCA_041645055.1 Methanoregula sp.
ATCGGCTGGATGTTGATCGATTCCTCTTCGCGGGTACGGACATCGATGGTACCGGCAATCTTTGTCACCTTGGGAGCGCCGGTCCCGGCTTCAAGATCCGCGACAATCGCTTTGAGGTCGGCGATCCGCTGCCGGAACGCGGCATCTTCCTCCGGATCCAGACCGGTTGGTAAGGATTCGCGGAAGATCCCCCGGATCTCTTCTAACGCAAAGAGCGCTTCGAATGTTTTCTGGATTCTGATACTCATGGTTTTTCCACCAAGCCAAGGCCCGGAATCGAACCGGGATGTAGTTGATCTGCAATCAACCGCGTGACCACTCCGCCACCTTGGCACTTTTTTTATATTCGTGTGAGATTTTTCATCAGGATCTTTGAATCCTGATAAAAGCCAGAGCCCGGAATCGAACCGGGTTATGCTGATCTGCAGTCAGCTGCGTAGCCTGTCCGCCACTCTGGCATCGTGTTGTTCACGATTGTGAACTTACACATAATAATAACAATTGTGAATATTTATAGGTTTTGGAATCGGCGGTTTTTGGAGATCGCTACCATGCCCTAAAACAGCCCTTTTTAGCCCTGCGACCGTGCTACCTATCCAGCCCCCTTGAGTTTTGCCTCCCATTAGCGTCTATTAGCGTTTGCCTATTCCCAGCAAAATGCCCCGTTTGCCGTATATTCCCCTAAAAACGATTATCTTAAAAATTTGTGCCGGAATTCGCTCTTTTTTGCAAGTTGAGTATCCGTAATGCCTTTACGGAGGCCAAATGGAGCACGTAAAGGGGCCGGATTGAAGGGTGGGAATACAGCTCCCAAAAGGTAGTTGAAAAAGGATTATTCCTCCTCCTCCGAAGTGAAATTCGTTTCCCCGCCCGGTGAGGACTCCCCTCATGAGGGATCTGGGATATTCAGGGGAAGTATTGCCAGAGGCGTGTAAGGGCCATCGGCCCGGATCTCGACAACGCTATCGTAGCGGGATCTGAAAGAACTGCCATGTCCCATTCGTATGCCAGACCCAGAACTCCCTGGCCGTGACCACGGTAAGGGGCATCTCGTGGTGGTGACCAACGCGGGACCTCTTCTTCTGGCATATCTGGTTTTCTGTGCAGCGTGCACTACACACACGAGAATCATCTGTATGAGCAGTAACCTCGCGATGCATTTCGTTTCACGCGGCGGGTGTGCAATCCGCCGGACCTTCGTCAGCACGATGTGTCTGAGTTCGCGGGGCATTGTGATTAGATCAGGTGGATAAATATTGACTAAATATTTCGTGGTTGAATGTACTGTTCAGGAGAATTATGTTTCACATCCCAATTTAATTGGAATATTGTACGCTCATCCAATTGCAGATGAACCGAACTCGAACCTCCACAGATCAGCAACACGGGATGAACAGTCGGTCATAAACTTCTCGGCCGATTAATGAGAGAAAATTTTTATCGAAAAAATTTAGTGAGGGAATTAAGAAATTAAGAGTATTTTATTAATCGAATCACAAAATTTTATTCGAGGTTTGCATCATCATGACCCACAATCGAATTAAGGAAATCTCTAACATCAGAACTATCATTCCATCGATCTAATAATGCCTCAACAGCAATCAGTCTCAGATTGTAGTCTGAATTTTGTTGTACAATGTCTTTAATAAATGGCAGAGTTTCAGGATTTTTTCTCCAATATCTGCTCATTATTAAAATTGCGTTTTTCTTTCCATCAATACTTTGTTCTTGGTTTATTATTGATTTTAGGATCTGAAAAATCGCTTGATTTCCATTATCCAAATTACTCCAAATCTCTAGTGCATAAGTTTTAACGCTAATAACCGATTCGGTTTTGGCAATATTCATTATAAGTGATGTAATATCACAATTCACTTTCCAATTAGTGTATAATAATCTCAAAGCCTCTTTGCGAATATTTGTATCAGGATCATTTTCTGCAATTTTTATTAAAGTCAACAGAGTGTTTGGATCCTTCTTCCAATTTTCAGTTAAGATGCGCAAGGCACTTTGTCTAACATCGGTTTCATTATCTCCTGTGATCAGTTTATTAATAAGTATCAATGACTCGGGATCCGCTTTCCAGTGCGAGGCAATTGTTAAGATTGCATAATTTCGACCTTTGATATCATCTAATGAAGAAGCAATGTTTTTAAGAAAAGATAAGGTACCCGGATCATCTTTCCAGTTTTCAGCCAATGTCATTATTGCAAGGCGTCTATCAGCATCATTTAATTGGTCTTGTTTTGTCAATGATTTAATAAACAATTGAATTTCTAAATCATTATTCCATTGACCAGCAAGAATCCCAAATAATTCCTGTTTAGTGTGGCTTTGAACATCAGATAAAATAAATGATTTAATCAGGAGTAATATTTCTGGGTCTTCTTTCCATTTTTTTGCCAAAATTTTAATTAATTCTCCTCTATCATAATCATCAGAGATCGTTTGGACCATCGATTTAAGGAGGGGGAATGTCTCGGGATTATCGCTCCATTCTTGAGATAATCTCAAAATAGCTACTCGTCTAACTTGACTGTCATTTGATCGAACAAATGACTTGAGAATTGAATAAGTAAGAGGATCATCTTTCCAATGAATAGATAACTCTTCTAAAGCAGCACTCAGACACTGACTATCCGACTCAGATTGAAGAATCGATTTAAGAAGTGATTGAGTATCAGGATCATCTTTCGAATATCTTGCCAACGCGTGGATTGCTGCACTTCTAATAGTTGGGTTGGAGTGGGTTTTTGCGAAGGATTTAATTTTTTCAACAGTGTCTTGATCTTTCCATCTTTTTGCTAAAACGATAACTGCACTGTTTTTTAAAAATTCTTCACTATCTATTGTAAATGGAAAATTAGGTCGATGATATGATTCTAATTCGATTGGAAGTTCCCATTTTTTAATTAATGTCTCAATAAATTTTTCTCTACTAATTCCTTTTTTTGGCATTTCAATAACATCTAAAATCCATTTATAAGTATCAGGTTCATCATACCAGATATTTACGCGGAGTGATATTGCTTGATCTAAATTTTTAAAGAAATTTAATAAATCGTCGATTTCTAAAACGAAAGAATCAAATTGGAATTTTTGGTTGAGCATCAATGACAATCTTGATTTAACCTCTTCTGAGAGATTCCCTATATCGGTACCTTTCCGAATCTCACCAATACATCTCGCTACAAGTAAAATATTTTGATTTGATTGTTTTGAATCATCTTGTTCCAAGAGGTAAACTAAAATTTTCGCTACTGCATTCGGTGAAATTGAACCTGACAACAAGCATAAAACTTCATGCCAAGTTTCATCATGCCAATGGTGACCGTATATCTGAGTTTTAAGGTATTCCAAATCGATAGTTTGGCTGTGTTCAAATTGCCTTTTAAGATCGTCGGAACAAAAATATTCAAGAAATGTTCGATGAATAAATGCATACGAATCTCCGCCAATATAACAGAGGATAAAATTTCTTATACGTAATTGTTTGATCAATGCTCGCGAAATAGCTCTGGAATTACCTTTTACATATTTTTTTATTATTTCTTCAATTAAATTTTCCAAGACCTCATCCGGAATAATATTACCCAACGTACCTTCAGAACCATTTTGCATATTTCGGGCGACAAGACGAAGAATTTCTTGTTTTTCCCTGTACCCGATACTTGTTGCATCGCCAACAAGGTCAGGATCGGCCCTCAGAAATTCCTCAACTTTCCATTGTTGCAAAAGAAGTTTCGAACATTCTTCATAAAGATCAAAGCGTTCACGAGGCAAATCCTGATACCGGTTTACAATTGCCATCATTGTTATGAGGAGGGGGTTTCCTGCCAAATCGCGGATAGGTCTTGAATCTGAGATCGCTCGAAGAAGTCTTTGGTGCTTTTCATCTCTTTCTTTTATCTGATCATTTTGATAAGTGATACGATGCCAGTTTTCTAAAAATTGAGCAATTTGATCATCATTCAATTCTTGAAGCATGAAATGGCGAAATCCACAATCTTGAAATGTTTCATTTTTATAGCCAAATACCCGAGATGTAATAATTATAGGAACCTGTGGATATTCATTTATAAATCTATGAATAGCGTTTATTACCTCATCTCTTAGTATCACATCAAATATTTCATCGAGACCATCAAAAAAAAGGCGAACTTGACCTCTATCTAAAAGAGTTTTTAATTCATTTACGTCAATCTTGCAAGGCACCCCTCGTCCGTTTCCAATAAAATCAAGAAAATCATCAACCTCTTTTTTTCTCCAATATTGAGCGAATGAACCTAACTCAATGAGCACGGGAATTTTTGAATTTAATAAATCAGCGGATGATTGTTTTGCCCACTGTAACATAAGAGATTGTAAAAGACTGGATTTCCCAGATCCAGGATCCCCAAGAACTACAATATATTGAAATGTGTTATCATTCACAATTTCCAAAATATCTCGCGGAATTTGATTCAAATAACGACGACGTAATTCATTGAGTTCCTTCTCCTCAGGATCTCCCTCTTCTAATTGGCCCGTTTTTCGCAATCTCTTTAAATGCTCTTTTGGTAATTCAAATACTCTAGGAAGATATTCATTTACTTCTCGTACTTTCTGAGGAGTGAAAACACTCCAAAGCTTTAATTCGCTATAATAACTCCCGGTTGGATCGAGCGATTCCAATTTGAGCCTTGAATATGTATCTAAAATCGCTTTTGCATAGATAGAAAGATTGATAATTGAAATTTCTTGAGGTCGAGGTGTACGATTTGCGACAATTTGAACCGCTCCATTTGTTGGGGTTAAGGAAATTATAAAAGATAGAATGTCTTCGTTTTCATTGCCATAGATAATGGGATATAACCAAGGTGCATTTTTTTGTAATTCAATAAACTTTTCAAAATCTTGTCTTTTACAGAGAATATAATGTTTAGAGGTTGAGTCTTTAAGCGACGCCTTACCCCATTCGATTAACCGATTAAAATTTGGATCGTTAAATGTATCGCCACATCCAATGAACAACAGGGTGTGTGAAATTGTAAAAATATTCATTACCGTTTGAGTATGGGGATCATGGGCTACTTTGTTGTATGAATTCAAACCTAAAATGACAGAATCCGGTTGATCATAATACCCATGAATATGTAGTACTTGTTTCTTACTACCTTCCCGAAGAATTGAACCAACTTTATCTCTCTCATCCCAAGTTACTGGGGAAAAACCGGTAATATTCTCGATAAGAGAATCGTAGTTAAGAGTTGCAAAGATAATAGGCCATTTTGCAAGCGTTTCGATAATGTCCTTTCTTTGAGGAGTTAAGGATCCAACTGATTCTTTCAACCAGTTCCTGAAAATACCCGGGGATTTTTCCTTAAGTCGTTGAGTAATTAATTCTGCTGCAGAAATTAGAAAATCTGTTTCGCCACTTTCAATTTGCGAAATCAGGATACTCGCCGTTTTTTCGCTTAGAACATGTTCAATTTTTTGACACTGATGAACTCCGTGTTTAAGTAATCCATCCCAATGAGCAACACGGAACCCATTGACTTCTTGATCATGAGATGTCCAAATTGCGATACCTGTACCAACAACTACAACAACTCGTCCTTCACCAATTTCTGTTTTTAGATGTTGAATTTGACTTTCGTGTGTCATAGTGCCATTACCTAATGAAAATGATGTTTTTTAAAGAAATAAATCTACTTTTATCGTTTTTAACAGAATTCGTCAATTTTTAAAAAAAATTGAAATAAAATCATCAAAAAAATAGTCTTTTAAAATTTCCATCGTCATCAATATCTTTGCCCTTTATCCATGTCAGATCAGAGTCCTACTTGTCAATTAGTTCAGGACCCCCCCTCCAAAACCCGATTGAGGGACTCCCTACCCCCCTGTCCTGGGCAAGACAGGTACCCACCCCCATACCCGCTACGGCCCGGAGCCCTGTCATACCAGCAAGGTAGCACGATCGCAGGTACCTTTCATCCACGCAATCCCGCCAAAACGCCCGGATTCTTTTCTCACGAAATCATGCCCCGATTGCGAATCAAAACCGTCCGGAACAATCCCTGGACAATCGCAAACAGCACGGACGAACCGCAGACTCTCGGATTTTCGCGACCCTTATGCCATCCGGCACGCAACATGAATGCAAACGGCAAGAGCCGGATTTGGAGAAAAGAATATGAAAACCAGCAAGACACTATTCACGGGCCTTCTCATGCTCGGCCTGCTCTGTATCAGTGGCATGGCAGCAGCACAGGACAATACCGCAGCGGATAACAGTACCGGTCTGGCACCGGTCGATGACATCCAGCCATACAACGGCCCTATCGGTGCCGGCAGTCCCCTGTACGGACTGAAGATCGCAATGGAAGATATCGATGAGTCCTTCACTTCAAACCAGAGCGAGCGGGTAGATAAGCAGGTCGGTCACGCACGGTTCCGCATTGCAGAAGTGCGCCAGGCACTCGAATTGAACCAGTCTGATTCAGCCCAGCAGGCCCTCAACCTGTACTGGCAGAAGCTGAACCTAACGCAGTCCACCATCGCCTCATTTGGGTCCAACGCAACCGGGCTTCTCCATGCGCAGGAACAGATCGCAAAGCACCAGCTCGTGCTGGAGCGACTTCAGTTCAGCCACCCAAACAACACGGGTCTCCAGCGGGCATACAGTAACAGCCTTCAATTGCAGGAGAAATTTGCAGAAAAGACTGCCGTAAAGTTCGGGCGCACTACTGACAAAAACAATAATACCATCCTCAAAGCAATCGGGCTTGAGCAGAAGGAGATGGAGCGCAACGGAAAACCAACGGTAACCCGGCAGCCCAACGGGACTCAACTCCAGCAATTGGGAACAGGAATACAGGAGCAGCAGATCGAACGGGAGAAGAACCAGAACAGGAATACCCTATCGAACATTTCCGCCCGTGACACAACCCAGCCAACGAAATCCATAACTGTAACCCAGCAGCAGGGTCGTCAATCTGATAACAGCCAGACGGGCAACAGTGGTAATAACGGCAACAGCGGTAATATGGATAACAAGGGAAAAGGCAATTCCCAGAACAGGTAATACGATACCGGATTGAAAACGGAGCATGACCCGGCATCCACCGGGCTCTGCAATTTTTAATAGACGGATGTGATAATATTCCTCAGGCACGTGGTTCCATGAGATCGGTGAACGCTAACCGCCTTCTTTTACTGGCAATACTGCTGGTATGCATTTTACCGGCAGGCACGGCAGCAGCCCCGGTCCCTTCATACACCACGACATATACGATCACCGTTAAAGAAGATGGCTCCGCTCTCTGGCAGATTGAGTACCGCACGCTCCTTGCATCGAATGACGACCTGTTGGCGTTCGACAACTATACCCGCGATCTGCCTTCTGTTTACCTGCCGCAGGTACGAGACCTGATGCAGCATTCCGCGGTTCAGGCATCGGTCGCCGCCTCCCGGCCCATGGCCATCAGCAACGTGACCGGCAACGCGGTTGTCCAGTCCTCCCCCACGGGCAGGTATGGGATAGTTATCTACTCGTTCAGCTGGTCGGGATTTGCAAAACCTGACGGCAGCCTTGCGATCGGTGATGCTTTTTCCGGTGGGATGTACCTTGCAAAGGACAATACGCTCGTTATACGGTATCCCAATGGCTGGACCGTCTCGCAGGCAGAACCGGCACCCGACAAGCAGCGCGATGATCTTGTCTGGTATGGCCTGCGATCCTTCAGTCCCGGTGAACCCCGGGTCGTTCTTGAAAAACCTGTATTCTCGCTTGTCCCGCTGATCGCCGGGATTATTGTCATTGCCGTCTTTGCAGGTTTTATTTTATACCGGGCAACAAAGCGCCGGACCGGGCAGGACATATCCAAAGACCCTGATGAACTGGCGGATGTTGGCGAACCGGCAGTACCCCTGTCCGAAGCGGAAGAGGCTGGCCTCGAAGAGAGGATCATGCATCTGCTCGAAGCTGGTGGAGGAGAGCAGTACCAGTCCGAGATTGTAAAAACACTGGGTCTTCCCAAATCAACAGTGAGTTCCGCCCTTAACAATCTCCACCGGAAAGGGTTCATCCAGAAGGTCAAAAAAGGGCGGGAGAACCTCATCCGGCTCGTGCAGGGCCGGACGTAATGTCTGGCAAGGTCCACGTACCCAAAGTAAATCTCTTTTTAGTGAAGTGCCGGAAACAGCGAATGATAGCATAAATTCTGCAAAAACTGATCGCCGTGAACGGACATACTATAGTGACCGAAATACCTCACATCAATCCGCCCGTCATGTACAAAGAGGATACGGCACATTTTGCCGCAAACCTGATCGCTTATTTCCCTCAGCGCCAACCCTATAGTGTATGAAGCCTGCAACGCCCGGGACCCCCTTGTCGTCACGGAACAACAATATGGCACAGTTTTTTTCCACCCATCCCTCCCGGGCGGACAATTTCTCGGAATCGGTGATCCGGGAGATGACCCGCTTGTCCCTTAAACATAATGCGATTAATCTCGCCCAAGGCTTTCCGGATTTCCCCTGTCCTGCAGAACTGAAAACTGCGGCATGCGAAGCGGTCAATGAGGATTACAACCAGTATGCGATTACGTGGGGGGCGCAGGATCTCCGCGAGGCACTGGCAGCCCGGGTGAAGCAGTTCAATGACATGACCTTTGACCCGCAGACAGAGATCACGGTCACCTGCGGCTCAACCGAGGCGATGATGGCATCGATGCTCGCCATTATCCAGCCCGGCGATGAAGTGATCGTCCCGGAACCATTCTACGAGAATTACGGACCCGATGCACAGATCTCGGGAGCGGTGCCGCGGTATGTCCATCTCTCGGATGATTTTTCCATAGATGAAGAGGCATGGAAATCCGCATTCAATAATAAAACACGGGCAATCATCCTCAATACGCCGAATAATCCAACCGGTAAAGTTTTTTCCAAAAAAGAACTCGCATTCATTGCGGACCTTTGTATCGACAATAATGTGATCGCTATCACGGACGAAATTTACGAGCACATCCTGTATGATGGCAGGAAACATGTCTCGATCGGGTCTCTTGACGGGATGCACGACCGGACTATCACTATCGGGAGTTTCTCCAAAACTTACAGTGTCACCGGGTGGCGTGTCGGTTATGCACTTGCGGGTAAGGAGATTACGGCACGCCTTCGCAAGATCCACGATTTCTTAACCGTGGGTGCACCCGCTCCGCTGCAGCATGCCTGCGTTGCGGCGCTTCAGCTGTCGGAATCCTATTACCGGGAACTTGCCCGGGAATATGACCGGAAACGGCACATCCTCTTTGACGGGCTCAGAAACGCCGGCTTTTCCTGCGAGCTGCCGGAAGGAGCATACTATATCTTTACGGATATTGCAGGTTTTGGCATGAACGACACGGAATTTGCCCGCTATCTCGTGGAAAAGGCCGGGGTTGCGGCGGTGCCGGGAAGTTCGTTTTACCATGAGGGAGGAGAGACAAAACTCCGGTTCACCTTCTCGAAAAAGGACGAGACGCTGGTCGAGGCCTGCCGGCGCCTGGAAACGCTTAAACTCGGGTAGCCACTGCGATAACCCCCCCTCCTTTTTGGATAATTCTGTAGTTTGCAACTCGAAGACTGCAAAAAGATTTAAAAAAAAACCATCCGTTCATTGAGGATTTTTCATGGCGGCAGAAAACCGGTCCCGGATCTCGTGGGGAGTGAGGGGGATATTCTTTACCGCCGCATTACCCGGTTTCAGCAGCACGTGAACGAAGTTCGGCCCCGGTCCAAGATCCCCTATTACTGTTGAGAGTTCTGCTTCCGTCTGGGCTTTTACCGTGTGCCGGAAACCCGCTGCAATAGCGAGCAGTTCGATGTCCGTATCCCGGTATGCCGGGGTGAGTTGATTGCCGGTACTGCCAAACGCACCGTTATCGAGACAGAAGATCGTAAGGTTCTCCGGTTGCCGGGCACCGATAACCGGCAGGATGCCGGTCCCAAGGATACTTCCGTCCCCGTCGATCACCCAGACATCACGCTCCGTACCGGTGGCAAGCCCTAACCCAAGTGGCGAAGCCTGCGTGTAACTCCCGAGCATGTAGAAGTTCAGGGGCCTGTCGCGTGCAGCATAGAGTTCCTTGCCGGGCACCCCGATGTTCGAGACTACGGCCTGTTCCCCAAGATGACGAGCGATGACACGGATGGCATCGAACCGGGTCATCACTGGTTCAGCAATTATCCTTTCATAGGACACCGCAATCCGCCGTACACGGCATGGGGGTGTCTCCTCTTCCAGGCACGATCCCGCTCCTTCCCATGCTATGGGAAGCACAAGGGCTACATGGGGTCGTGAATGCAGAAATGCATCATCGATCACATCGCCGATCTTACCGAACTCTTCGCTGGTTTGGATAACCGTATACGGGATACCGATCGCGTCAAGGATCTTCGGGATCGCAGTATTGAATGGCACCTGTGCGGGAATTATCTCGTCCTGCACCCCACGCCAGCTCGCAATGATGGGGAGCGGGAGATCATAGGTCTTTGTTAAGGACATGATCGCGTTTAAGGAGTTTCCCAGTCCCGAACTCTGGATGACCATCGCTGGCCGCTGGCCGGCAAGGGCGAGGCCGGCACAGACGCCGATCCCGTCTTCTTCCCGGGTAAGGCAGGTATGATCGAAGTGGTCAGGCAGCATGAAACAGAGGTCTTTTGCCTTGTCGCACGGGATCGATGCGATGTGGCTGATGCCGTGCTCCTTTAAGATAT
Source organism: Methanoregula sp. (assembly GCA_041645055.1). Lineage (GTDB taxonomy): Archaea > Halobacteriota > Methanomicrobia > Methanomicrobiales > Methanospirillaceae > Methanoregula. The sequence continues at coordinate 10,747 of JBAZQT010000046.1, forward strand.
TGATAACGATGTTCTCATTCATGGCTTTTCACAATCTCCGCGAGTTCTTTATTCACCTGTCCGGCAGTCGCACCGGCCGAAACGCAGAATGCGGGTTGTACCGGGACGAGCGTGTGGTCTTCTCTCACCCGTTCGTATCCCCCGCCGGTGATGTTCAGGAGCACGGTTCTTTTCGTATCGATGTTACCGTTTTCACACGCCAGAATAAGCGAGGCAGTGCATACCGCTGCAGCGGGATCGAGATCGATGCCTTCGAGTCCGGTGAACAGGGTCCCGGCAGTACGTGCTTTATCGTTGGAGACTGCGTACATCCTGCCATCAGTTGCCGACATAGCATCGAATACCCCGCCGGGGATGGCATAGGGGGGTTCGCGGTTTGTCAGCACATCTGAATAGACCCGGGATATGGCTGTCTGAGCATCCGGCATATCTGTCTCTGCGATAAGATTTCTCCGCTGATCATTCCATGCCGAGACCATGGGGACGAACGGGAGGTTCTGGCTGAGGTGAAGTGATGGCAGTGCGGTCCCGAACCGTCCGTCTGCCCGAAGGCGGACTGCGGCTTCCCATGCTGCAATTCCCCCGGTGCCGCTACCGATAGCCTGGAAGTAATAGTCCGGCATGCGGCCTATGGTCACAGCCGCATCGAGCATGACCGTACCCATACCATCCCGCCGCGCAACATTCCGTGCCCCGCCTTCTTCAATAAAACCGGGAAGGGAACAGACCTCGCGGCTGAATCGGATGGCATCGGTGTAGTCCCCACGAACTGCAATCACGCAGGCCTTATCCGCCGGAGCAGTTGTCCAGAGCCGGGGAATGGCTTTCTCGGGTACCACGACAACAACCGGAACCCCGGTCAGGGCCGAGACCTGGAGGAATGCCCGGGCAGTATTGCCGGCAGAGGCGATCACGAGAGTTTTGGTTGTAGTCTCCTGTGCCCGGACCATGGTCGGGAGAGCTTCGAGCTCTTTGAACGAGCAGGTGGTGATCTTCCCACCGCGTTCCGGCCAGTACCCGTTAAAACCGATATACAAGTTGGAGAGGCCCAGTTCATGTGCCAGTACTTCACTCTTGTAACAGACCGGGCCGGCATCGATCGGTAGTGTGCCATTAATCGGGAGCCAGCTGCCAAAGCGGAAGATACCGGGAGCTTTTTTAAGAATCAGCTGTTTTTTTGCATAATCGGCCCGCAGGAGAGAGGGATGGCCCCGGGGGCAGGTCAACGTGTAATGCTCCGGCACTTCTTCGCCGCAGAGGACACAGCTGAGGGTATAGGGGGTCATAAGAGATCCTCTATTTTGCCGATGAGACTGAATTTCCGGTCAAGGATCAGGTCTTTGAGATGCGTGCACAGCCTTAGTGCCCGGGCACGGTCCGACTGGCGGAGTGTGACAGGGACTTTAGTTGTGCCTACCGGTAACGCCCCGAGATTTCCGGAGAATGCACCCCCGGGACATTCACGGACGCAGGTACCGCAGTTCACGCAGAGCAGCGGGTCAATTCCTTTCTGTGGGGTAATCGCACCCGTTGGGCAAATTTGTGCAGCCTGGCAGGTATCGCACTGGATGCAGGCACCGGGTGTATACAAGATTACAGAGTCAGTACCGTCCCAGACATCCGCGTAACGGGCGGTGGCAAAAGGAACCCGGTCCCGCACATCTGCTACCGGCAGCGGGATGCGGTCATTGGTGATGCGGAGACCGGCAAGGACTGAATCGTCAAGCACAGGAATCGGAATGGCTACTGAGGTGTTGCACTCGGGACCCAGTGAGGTCACAAAACCGCCCATCATCTCCGGGATCATTGCATGCATGTCCCCGTAGGCCGCAAGATTGGGTTTTTCCCGGCTGCTCCGTGTGCCTGTACCCATGACGTAACCGGTCCCGCCGTTTAAAAGAATCCTTGTCCCGGAGCCGATCACGTTTAAGTCGGGATCATTCTGGAGCGGGTTGATATCCCCGCACCCGCTGACTGAAGCTTCGGTATACGGTCCGGACAGTCCTTTTACCGAGAATATGGTCTGTACCGGATCGGGTTTCGTGTTGATGACGGCAAGGTAATTTTTAAACGCGCTTCGCGTGGTGATGAGGCGGGCATGGCCCATATCAGCCAGCGTCACGGTGCAGGAGAACCTCTTCTGGGAGGACTCCACGTCAACGGAAATCTTCTTTCCTGCAACGATATCGCGGAAGAGATGTCCCCCGCCATACGTAGCGCTCGCCCGTGCAGTTCCGTACACCACGAGATCGACCGACCCGAGCCCCTCGTTTGGGCAGGGCCCGGGAATTGCCGGAACACCTTTCAGCCAGACTTTTTCTGCATGGCGGAAAGTGCCAGGAGCCGTTACCGGGATGTGCAGGACAGCAAGCGTGCCGGACATCACACCAAATGTTCCGGTGGTGACCACATCGACATCGGCTGCGGTGACAGTCTCATCCTCAGAAATACGCTGTTTCAGTTCAGCAGCCGTGCAGACAACGGCATTTCCCTCTGCGATCTTCCTGTTTATCGTCTCGATGGTCTTCATATCAGCACTCCTAGAGGATCCTGATATCCTCAACCCTCACCTGCATGCCTGTGGATTTCTCGAGCACCATATTCACAACGCCGGTATGGGCGACCTGCATCATGCAGAACGAGGGGAGGAAGAACTGCCGGAACCCGAATTCAGGACGGCGCCTCACTACCTCTGCCATCCCCTCGAACCCGATGACATGGTAAGCCTGCACATCCTTTCCCCCACCCAGCCGCGCCTCGTGAGGCCCGACCGTATGGCAGGTGAGGACACCGGTCACCGGGTTTGCTTCGATGACGCGGAGAACGTGCTGCACCGGACAGCCCTGCCCCATGGGCCGGCCAATAACGATGTCTCCCGGTACAATCATCCAGCGTTCGACCAGGTCAGCCCGGAACGGGAGAATGATCTTCCGTGCAGATGGTTCTCCGGGAAGGGGTCCGATGATGAAATCATAGGCTCTACCACACACATCGGTTGCTGCATGGACGGGTGTATCCATTCCAATTGTTGTTGTGGATGTACCATAAAACGGGCAGTCCGTCCGGGCCTTTGTTCCCTGATCCACCATGATTACAAAATCCCCGCAGCACTTCGCACCGCACGCACCGCAGTCTTTCCCGGGAGGATGCCAGTCATCCATATATCAGTCACCCCGAAAAATATCGTCAGCCCCGTCCAGTTTCCTGACAACGCCGAAATGGTTCTGCCAGCCAATCTCTCGTTTGCCTACGCAGATAGTGCAGACCCCGAGCGGGGGTATGCCCCTTAGTATGATTGTGGATGGATCAGAAATCTCAGCTTGCTGATCGATTGATCGCATAAGGTATCGGAGCCCGGTTCCCTGTATTGCGTTTGTCTCAATGATGTCGATTGCCGGGGCAACTTCTTTTGTCTTCTCGCGGAACACCTCTTTTTCCGACTGGGAGACGAGGTCGGTTTTTGTGATCACCGCAACATCGGCAAGGGAGATCATGGGACCCATCTTCAACGGAGAGTTCATACCACTGACCGCAGAGAGGACCACGATCCCAAGGGACTGGGTGACATACGGTGAGCAGCGGAGGCAGAGCCCGGCACTTTCCACGATAAAAATATCCGTCCCGAGGCCATCGGCCCACGAGATGGCATCTTTTAAGACCATGACTCCCGTATGGTCAGGGCATAGGTCACCGGAATAGATCTTGCGGGCCGGTATATGGAACTCGTCCCGGAGTTCCTCGTCTTCAAATGCCCGGACTACATCGATCTTTAAAAAAGCACATTTTTTCGTCCCGAGAAAATGCCGGATTATCTGGCGGGTCACTGCGGTCTTTCCTGCACTCGGGGGCCCGGCAATGATGACGAGTTTCATACCGTAAACCCCTTCTCGGTAAGGAGCTCCCCGGCGCGAATCCGCTCCCGGAACCGGCACAGGGTAAGATCCATCCGGGCCACCATCTCCCGGATGTGCACCTCCCGACCATCTGGCTGGAGGATCTTCTCGACGCCACCGTGCCGCATGACCACCCTCCGGTCGGATAACAGTGACACAAGCGGATCGTGGGTGACAAAGATCACCGATTTCTGGTGTTCTTTTAAAACCTCGATCACCTTTTCCCGGAAAATTCCCGCATTTTCCACTTCGTCAAGGAGGATCAGGGGTGCATTACTGATCAAGACGGCGTCGGCTACCATGAGCGAGCGGGTCTGGCCCCCTGAGAGTGCCGTGATACGGCAGCCCGCATGTATCTGCTCCCCGGTAAACTGGTTGGCCAGTTCGATGGTCTCTGCAACGATTGCAGAACCGCTCATCTTCCGTGCCCGGACATGCATGGCAAGAAACGCCTCTACCGACATGTCCGCAAGGCACTTGGTATTCTGGGTGATGAGGGCAATGGGTTTTTTTGAGGGATCCCGGACGAACTCTTCAGCAGGGATCTCCCCATTGACCAGCACGGTCCTCCCAGTCGCTGTATCATTGCAGGCAAATACCTCGATATCGTTAATGAACGCTGTCTTTCCGGAACCGGTCGGCCCGACTATGGACAGGGTGTCCCCGGGACGGATAACGATCTGGTCAAACTGTTCCGGGTTCCCGTGTTTATCATGGCCGGGAAGAATGGTGATTTCGCTGAGGGTGCCTGAGCTCATAAGCTACCAGAGATACATGCAGCTGGAAATAGGTTTGCATTAATTTTTAGTTTTTTTACCATTAAAGGAAAAAGTTTATTTTTAATTAATACTATGATATTATAATGTTCTCAAAACGGGTATTTGAAACGGACTTCCGGACTGCGCTTGAAGAGGAGCTCTCCCGCAGGAACATGACCATTAAGGAGCTTGCCGACAAGGCCGGGATCCCTGCAGCCACGCTGTACAAGATCACGTCCGGTGAAGGAGATGTCCGCCTTTCCACGGTCAAAAAGATCGTCCAGGTGCTCGAACCAAAGCTACCGGTCTTCATTACGGTCATAGCTGCAAAATTTCTCCTCGATGAAATTGAAGGACAGGAAATCTGCATAAAAGGCAAGACTTATTCCCTGCGGGGATATACGGCAAACTCCATCGAGGAATGCATCATCGCCGCTGTTATGTCGGAAAAAGACGGAGCCGCCGGGATCATCTGTGCACCCATCCTGGCATCGATGATTGAAAAGATTGTGGATATCCCTGTTGCCATAATGAAACCGAAGGCTGGGACCGTGCTCGATGCACTGGATGTCATTGCACGACGCATATAATATGCCGCCCATTGATGGGGGGAGCTGTGCCTTTGTTGTTCAATTCGTGTAAGGCAAAACAGGGAACGCGATTTAAAGAAAAAATTATTGTTCAAACTGCCTGACTGCTTCCGGCAGGCAGGTAACAACGCCCCGGATGCCTGATACCGTGAGTGTCATGAGTATGGCATCCACCACTTCTTCTTTTGTTGCCCCGGCCGCTTTTGCCATCGGCACATGGGCCCTGATGGCCATCTCATCGCCCATCGATGCCTTCATAGCGATATAGATGAGCTGTTTGGTCTTTGCGTCAAGTCCTTTCGATGCGACAAGCGACATGATCAGGCCGTTGAATGCCGCTGCCACTTCCGGTGCTTCTTTTTGGAATATTTCCATGGGGTTCTGCTGCATGATTTACCATGCTCCGGTTCTCCGGGTTTCCTGATAAATTATGGTCAGGGAGATGTGAACGTGGGAAAAACATAGATTTTGAACGACTGGGCCCGGGTTATATTACGTGCTTTAATCAAAAAAATGGAAAAACAGGAGAAAACGCGGGAATTACCAAAGCACAACAGGATGGTGATTACTGCGGTTTCCCGCTTCCGTGCCCGTGCTCACCCGGCACCCACCGCCCACCATCCCTGGTCAATTCCTTCTTCCAGATCGGGACTCCCCGTTTGATCTCTTCGATAATATAGCGGGATCCGGAATACGCATCGGGACGGTGGCCGGCGCTCACTACAATGATAAGGATATTCTCGCCAACCGTCAGCCTCCCGATCCGGTGGATAATGTCGACATGCAGGAGACCAAACTGCCGGGTTGCTTCACCAGCAATTTTTTCAAGCTCCTGTACCGCCACTTCCTCATAGGCTTCGAGTTCCATCTCGGTTATTTCATCGTCACGGACAACACCGTCAAAGACTACGACAGCTCCCGTCCCCTGCTTCTTTGCAGCAGCGATGAGTGCCCCGATATCGACATCAGCAGTCTGGATTGCTATCATGATGCACCTGGATTATCCTCCCGCAACCGGCGGGAAGACAGCAATCTCGTCGCCGTCAACAACCGGTGTCTTTGCTGCATCAGTCAGCTCGATCCGTTTGCCGTTCTTCATTAAGATTACAAACTCGTGAAAATCTCCCTTCTCATCAAAGATGGCTGCATATCCAGCGGGATTTTTCCGGGCTGTGGTTGTGATCAGGGAGGAAAACATCGCCCCTGGCGCTACTTCGGTCACAATATCAGTCCCGAGCAGTTCGCGGAACCGTGCAAAAAACCGGATCTTAACCGTCATTTCTTCTTCCTCGCTGGTGTTTTTGTTGTTGTCATATTACTGCACGCTTCACATGCAGGATTGCGTTCAACACAGAGCTCTTCCGCATGCGCCTGCATCCCGTCCCAGATGAAGAGCCGGTTCGTCAGCAGTTCACCACTGCCAAGCAGGTACTTGATAACTTCATTTGCCTGGATTGTGCCTATGATGCCCGGGGTTACCCCGACAACCGGGAATACTTCCTTTGGCGGTGCCTTGGGGAAGATACATTTCAGACACGGAGTTGTTCCGGGGATAATAGTGGTTGCCTGCCCGTAGAATCCGCGGATCCCTCCATGAAAGAGCGGAATCTTTTTTGCAATCGCAACATCGTTGAGCAGGTACCGCGTCGGGTAATTATCCATCGCATCTACGATCCCATCAGCTTTCCCAATAAGTTTTACCGCGTTCGATTCTTCGATCTTTACATCGATTGCGTTGACCGTAATATCCGGATTGAGTGCCTGCAGCTTCTCTTCAGCAGATGCAGTCTTCTTCTTGCCGATATCCCGGTCAAAGTGGAGAATCTGGCGGTTTAAGTTCGTCTGGTCGACAACATCCATATCGACAATGGTGATTGTTCCCACACCCGCGACAGCAAGGTAGATGGAAATCGGTGATCCAAGTCCCCCGGCGCCGGCAATAAATATATGCGCTTTTTTCAGCCGTTCCTGGCCTTCCTCGCCAAAGAGCATCGTCTGCCGCTTGTATCGTTCGAGTTCCCGTTGTGAAAACATTGCTCACCTTACTTTTTCATCCGTACCATTGCAGGTTCCTAGTGCTGGCAGGTCATATCTTCATGTTCGTGTGAATGGGGATTTTTCTCAACCCATGGTTCGAGCCCCTTTTTCACCCGGTAATCGTTGATGGCCTTATGGATCCCTTCTTCGGCCAGCACCGAGCAGTGCATCTTGATCGGGGGCAAGCCTTCAAGCGCTTCGGCCACTGCCTGGTTTGAGACTTCCCACGCTTCTTCGAGCGTCTTTCCCCGGACCAGTTCCGTTGCCATACTGCTGGATGCGATCGCAGCACCGCAGCCGAACGTTTTGAACTTCGCGTCCGTGATGACGTTGTTCTCGATTGTTAAGAAGATCTTCATAATATCCCCGCAGACCGGGTTTCCTACTTCCCCGATCCCATCAGCATTCTCGATCTCACCAACATTTCGCGGGTTTTTGAAATGGTCCATGACCTTATCACTATACATTGCAACCACCTTCCTTTCCACTCTTTACGAATAACGGGGACATATCCCGCAGTTTTTTAACCACGTTAGGGAGAACTTCGAGCACAAAATCCACGTCCTTTTCCGTATTTGCATCACCCAGTGAGAGCCGGAGCGAGCCGTGCGATATTTCCACCGGAAGACCGGTTGCAAGCAGCACATGGGATGGTTCAAGTGAACCCGAAGTGCATGCACTACCGGTAGATGCGCAGATGCCTTCGTCATCCAGCCACAGGAGCATAGACTCGCCTTCGATAAATTCGAAGCTCACATTGAAATTCCCCGCTAAACGTTTTTCCGGGTGACCGTTGAGCCGCGTGTGGGAAATTGTTGTGAGAACACCTTTGATGAGCCGGTCCCGCATTGCACGGATCTTTGCTGCATGTCCCGGGATATCGGCAGTTGCCATCTCGATTGCCTTTCCCATTCCGACAATGCCGGCAATATTTTCAGTACCCGCACGCCGCCTGCGCTCCTGGCCGCCCCCATGGATCAGGTTGTCTATCCGGACACCTTTTTTAATGTAAAGAGCTCCTGTCCCTTTTGGGCCGTAGAACTTATGGGCAGAGAGGGAGAGCAGATCGATGTTCTGCGCCTTCACATCGATAGGTACACTGCCGATTGCCTGCACGGCATCGGTATGGAAGTATACCTTGTGCTTACGGGCGATTGCACCGAGCTCGGCGATCGGTTCGATCGTCCCGATCTCGTTGTTCGCGTACATAATAGTGATCAGGATTGTTTTTTCCGTGATCGCCTTTTCGAGCACCGCCGGATCCACCAGCCCGTACTGGTCAACAGGGAGGTATGTGACTTCAAAACCTTCCTTTTCGAGATACTGGCAGGTGTGAAGCACCGCATGGTGCTCGATCTGGGTAGTGATGATATGGTTGCCTCGCTTCCGGTTCGCAAACGCCACTCCCTTGATCGCCCAATTATCCGACTCGCTCCCGCCCGACGTAAAATAAATCTCGTCGGGATCGGCACCCAGTGCTTTTGCCGTCTGGACTCGTGCGATATCGATTGCCTTCTTCGATTCACGGGCAATGCTGTAGATGGATGACGGGTTACCGAAATGTTCCGTGAAGTAGGGGATCATTGCGTTCATCACCTCCGGTTTTACAAACGTGGTGGCGGAATGATCCATGTAGATTGTGCGCTGTGCTCCCATGCCTTCTCTCGTACCTGAATATGTTCGCGGAAGGTGAGATTATTCTTTCCCACCCATTTTTATCTTAAACAACTTCCACGTTTTTTAAACTGTGGAGGTTTGATACGGGCACAAAGATTTTTGTGGTTCCACGGCCCAATTCACAATTGTGAATGCAATATATTATGTGACAACTGCGATAACTTAAACGTTGTGATACCATGGAAGCACCCTGTCAGAAAATAGTCTGGGATGTCCTGCCGGCAATCCGGGCAGCGATAGCAGTAGAGCTTGTCAGGTGCGGGGTCTCCCAGGTAGAGGCATCGCGTATGCTTGAAATTGCACCGTCAGCAGTTTCACAGTATCTTTCCGGCAAACGCGGGTACAGGATCGAATTTGAAGACGAAGTAAAAAAGTCCATTGCCCTGCTGGCACAGGATTTGATTGATAAAAAAGATGTTAAGGTTATTGAACGGATCTGCGGGATCTGCCGCCAGCTTCGTGAAGGGGAAGGCGGATGTGCCGGTCCGGTTCCTGAACGGTGCGGTTCATAATTTTATTTCATATCCCGTTTGACAGGTTTTTTAAAATTTCGTGGCTCCCATGAATATAACAGAAAAGACGCAGGCGCTCAAAGAGATAATCGCATCAAAGGGATCGATGCTCATATCTTATTCCGGAGGTGTAGACAGCGCCCTGCTCGCAGTGCTCGCAACAGAGGTGCTGGGCAAAAACGCCCGGTGTATCCTGCTCGACAGCCCGGTTGTCCCGCGCACTGCAATTGTTGAAGCTCAACAGATTGCACAGGATCATCATCTGACACTGGAGATCATTCCCGTATCCGTCATGGAAGATGAAAAATTTATAAAAAATCCTGCAGAGCGCTGCTACTGGTGCAAAAAAAGTTCAGCCCATGTGTTGAAACAGCGAAAAGAGGCATTGAATATCACCTGCATTGCGGATGGCATCAATGTCTCCGATATGGGTGAACACCGGCCCGGGCTTCTGGCAAGCACCGAAGAAGGGATCTGCCACCCGTTCATAGAGGCCGGTCTCACCAAGGCAGACATCCGGGAGATTGCACACGCGGCCGGGTTACCCTTCTGGGACAAACCGTCAGCCGCTTGTCTTTCATCCCGTATACCCTATGGTGATGAGATCACGCTTAAAAAACTGGTCATGATCGAGAAGGCAGAAGCATTCCTGCGCACCAATGGTTTTTCCCAGTGCCGGGTTCGAATGCATGGAGACATCGCACGAATTGAAATCGTGAATGACGATCTCCCAAAATTGCTGGCTATGCGGGAGTCTCTGGCAAAAATTTTTAAGACCATTGGGTTTACCTATGTCACACTCGATCTCGAAGGCTACCGCTCCGGCAGTATGGATGAAGTATTAACAACCGGGTAACAACCCGGTAACAAGGATAAGAACAGCAATGACCGCACACAAAGATGGACATATAACACGAGAGGAAATGTTCAGGCACGTCCCCTGTATACGGGTTGACGGGGAAAAGGCCGGAGCCGGCACTCATGAAGTGATCGAAGAGATCCCGTACGCCCTTTTTATTAACGGCAGGCACGCGATGACTGCCATGATGAGCCCCGTGCAGCTGGAGGATTTTGTCACCGGCTATCTCTACACGGAACAGATCATCAAGGGAATTGATGAGATTGAATCGATCAAGATTGAGAAGAACCGTCTCAGTGTGATCACAAAGAACCTCTTTAAGGTGCTGGGCCCCAAAAAAACAATCCTGTCAGGATGTGGGGGCAGTGCATCGTTCATCGATACCACAAAACTCCCTTCCGTTAAATCCGACTTTACTATCCCCTCAACTATCATCAGCGGCACGATACGGGGAATTCTTGATTCCGAGCTGCACGATAAAACTGGGGGCATCCATGTGGTAGGACTTGCATCCACCAACGGCGTGATCGCCCGTTCGGAAGACATCGGGCGGCACAATGCGCTCGACCGGGTGATCGGGTATGCCCTGCGGAACAACGTGGACCTTTCCCGTACCTACGCGATCTGTTCTGGGCGTATCTCATCAGAGATGGTCCGGAAATGCCTGATCGCAAACATTCCTATCGTTATCTCCCGGGGAGCTACAACAACTCTTGCAATCGAAATCGCCGCAAAGACCGGCCTGTGTGTTGTTGGGTTTGTCCGCAGTTCAAAGATGGTAATCTATACGCATCCCGAACGCGTGCAGGGTATGCCATCACTTTCCCAGTGATTTCCGGAGTGTGCATACCTGGCAGATCTCTCCACTGCACGGGTCCCCGCATTTACGACAGCGGCGCAGGGGTTCGGACATTGTATACTGGTCTGCATGTTTTTCTATCGCCTTTTTGCTCTTTATCAGGTTGCGCATGGTGCCAGGATGCTTCTGTTCTAAGGCAGAGAGCATGGATCGCACCTCTAACCTCAGGGCATACCGGGTGTACGGGCACTCGGGGAGGAAAGGGAACATGTCCTGGACAAACAGGTAGGCGGCGATCTCTTTTTCCGCTATATCGGCAAGCGGTTTGATACGGGGGATAAAACATCCGGAA
>JBAZQT010000047.1:0-22186 GCA_041645055.1 Methanoregula sp.
TGAAGAAAAAATTTCCGGGCCGAAGAGGGTTTATTAGAAAAATAGTCACTCTAGAAGCACTATTTTCTGTTTTGCGATTGCAAGGAGTATCAGAAAAACCAAGAGGAAAAGGATAAGGCTACACGATAACTAAAATCATTCTAGTGAGGGTTCCGTGGATAAGACTGATTTACACAATTCGGGAAGGAAGGCTCTACGCCCAAGGGCAAGAATCGTCCACACTTTTGGCGATGAATTGATCAGTAGCGAAATAGTGGCAGTAATTGAATTAATAAAAAATTCCTACGATGCTGACGCTAAACGTGTGTATCTTCGTTTTACCGGTCCTTTGTTAGCAGATCAGGGTCGTATTGAGGTAATCGATTCCGGTCATGGAATGTCAATAGAAACAATTGAAAAAACATGGCTAGAACCCGCGACAAATTTTCGTAAAAAAGATCGGCTCTCGGAAAAAGGGAGAAAAGTTCTTGGCGAAAAAGGGATTGGGCGATTCGCTGCATCCCGTCTTGCAAAAAATCTGGAAGTGATTACACGAAGGAATGGATCAGAAAAGGAAATCGTTGCTTTCTTTGACTGGACCAAATTTGATGATGAGAGTAAGTATCTCGATGAAATTGAAGTTAATTGGATTGAAAGAACCCCTCAGGAAATTTGTCCGTCGGGATCTCTTAATGCACTATGTTGGGACACGGATGAGGTTGATTCAACAAAATTGCAAAAAGGTACGATTCTACGGATGGATACTCTCTATACCAATTGGGATGAGAAAAAAGTTGACAAACTATTGGATGGGCTTTCAAGATTACTTTCGCCGATTGATTTGACAGGAAAAAAATTAAAAGAATCTTTTCAGATTTATGCAGACTTCCCTCAGCCATTTGAACATAAAAGCGGGTTAATAAAAACTTCTCCACTATTCAAATATCCCCATTACACTCTTTCGGGTACTATTGATAAAAATGGAAATTATGATCTGGAAATTAGTATAAAAGATCAAAATGAAAAAATTCCACCACTTAAAGGTCAATTTTTAATAAATGATCAAGACATTCCCTCTTGTGGTCCAATATATATCGATTTTCGAGTCTGGGATCGAGATCCCGAATCGATGAAAAAATTGGCTGATCGTTTCAATATGAAGATCAGTCAAGCACGAAATAATCTTGATAAAGTAACGGGAGTAAGCGTCTTCCGAGACGAATTCAGAATAATGCCATATGGAGAACCAGGAAATGACTGGTTGCACCTAGATAAACGCCGCATTCAGAATCCTACAATGAGACTTTCAAACAATCAGATAGTAGGTTATATCGAAATTTCCGGAGAGAGCAACCCACTCTTGCGTGATCAAAGCAACCGTGAAGGACTGATGGATGGGGTCAGCCTAAATGATCTAAAAGAATTAATTGTCAATGCACTTGCACTTCTGGAATCCCGGCGTTACGATTCCCGCCGCCCAGAAGGCGTATCGAAAGTCATATCAACGGGCTTATTTTCCGGGTTTTCAATAAAAAATATTGAAGAGCAGATTTCGAAAAAATATCCAAAAGATAAGGAATTAATTTCGTCTATATTAGAAAAAGAGAAGGATCTCGATAGTCGTCTTGATAAAGTCAAAGATGTCGTTTCCAGATATCAAAGATTGGCGACTATGGGGAATTTATTCGATATTTTTCTCCATGATGGAAGAACACCATTAACAAAAATATCTCAAGATGCTTATCTTGGAATACAGGAATCAAATAATTATCCCGGTCACAAAGGGAAAGCGTTAGAGTCCATTAAAACTCATTTTGTAGAAATTCAGGGTAAAAGTGAAATTTTATCCACAGTATTCACACGAATTGAACCATTTAGTGGTAGAAAAAAGGGAAAACCTACATTAATCTGCATTGAAACATCGATCGCAAACGCGTTCGATTTATTAAACGCTGAAATTCAAGATGCTGGCGCAATCTGCAATTTACCTGAAACCTGCACAATGGGAATCGCAGATAATGCGGAGATTCAAGAAATAATTCTTAATCTTCTCGACAACAGTTTGTATTGGCTCCATAAAATGCCCAAAAATCAAAGGAAAATTATTGTATTTGTCAAAAAAATTGCCAGCGGTCAGATAGAAATTCTATTCTCAGATAGTGGTCCTGGAATTGAGCCGGAATTTCAGGATAGGATATTCGATCCTTACTTTTCGACAAAAAAGAATGGAATTGGTCTGGGGTTATCCATTACGGGTGAAATCATCAGTGAATACTATGAGGGAAGTCTGGAATTATTGAGCGATGGACCGTTATCTGGTGCTAATTTCAAAATTCTGATTAACGGGAGAATATAAAATGGCAATTTCAACATGTTGGAATGTTTTTATTATTGATGATGATAAAGAAATTCTTAAAAATTTAAAAAAATCACTAAATAACAAAGTTATTCCTGGAACGAAAGAAAAAATCCATGTTACAACAAGCAACAATTTTGATCTTGCTTTAAACGAGTTCGAAAGTGAAAGATTTGATCTAGTAATTGTAGATGTAAGAAAAGGGCCGGTTAAACCCGGTATTGATCCTGATGAAGAAGCCGGTGAGGCGACTATTAGACAAATACGCGAGAAAAAATTTTTGCCGGTGATTTTCTACACTGGTTTGCCAAACAAAGTCAAGCATTTAGAGAGTCCTCATGTAAAAATAATTACTAAACCGTCGCCACCAGAAAAAATATTAGAAATAATGAAGACGATTCTGGAGGCCCCATTACATCTCATAAATCGTGCACTAATAAAACATCTTGAAAAAATTCAAGCCACATATATGTGGGAGTTTGTGGATAATTTTCATAAACAATATGGATATGATGTCGATACCCATGAGATCGCATATCTGCTTGCCAGAAGAATGTCACTTTCACTATCTGATGACGGAATAAAATCGTTTTTAAAAGAAAGTGGCGGGCCTAAAGGATTCTATGAGACTGGATCTAAAATTCATCCAATGCAATATTATGTAATCCCGCCGGTATTTTCAATCGCCCAAGCCGGAGATTTGTTTTTTGGGAAGGTAGAAACAAAAACTGATTCATACTGGTGTTTATTAACGCCCACATGCGACATAGAACCTCACAGGAAAGGAAAAAAAGTACCACCGGAATGGTTTACAAAAGCAGAATATGTTGTATTCGCAAAATGCGTCCCATTAAAGGAACAATCAGAATATTCAAATTGGTATGAAGAACTGAAAATAACCAAAAAAACGGATAATAAACATGTGTCGCCATTGATGGGTATTCTTACAAATAACAGAAAGACAAATGGCCAACCGGAAAGATTTGTTTTCTTGCCAGGTGTCCTTTCAATTCCCGATTTGATAATCGATTTTCAACAATTAAAAATTGCTAAATTAGAAATTCTCAAAGATACTGATAAATTAAAAAGAATTGCTTCAATTGATCCTCCATATTCAGATTCGATACTAAGTAAATTTTCCAGATACTTCGGAAGGGTTGGAACCCCCGACTTGAATTGCGCTTGTATTATTTCTAAATATGAAGAAGAAATGAAAAAGAGCATTAAAACATGAAAAAAATTTCAATAAATTTCATTGAACTCAAAAAATATTCAAAATCAGAAATTCAAAAAATTCTTTCAGAACCAAATAATCAATTCTGTTTGAGAATTCCACTACCCTCAAGTCGTGTAACAGAATCACAATTACAGATGGCAGCAGAATATTTTGACGCCCTTTTTATTGGGGAATCTATCGGGAAATATTGCATTGAGATTTCTTCAGAGTATATAAGAATTGAAAAACCACAATATTCAAAATTCGTAGTACTTTCATTCATACCCAAAAATCCAAAGAAAATTGCTGAAATGATTTTTGAATTTTCAACCGATTTTATTGATACCTACAAACGATCAGAAAAATATAATCGCAAACTCCAGAAGTTTCAACTTGATTTAATTAATGACCGGATTTATCCACGTCTTTATGAATTAGCAAATCATTGGATGGCTTATTGGATTGGTGGCCTAAATGGCACATCTTCAATAGGTGATTTTTTCAGTATGATTAGTGGAAAACCTTGGTCGGTTTTTGATTTTGATTATATGTGGATTTTCACTCAAGGCCTTAAAAAAAGTGATCTACCGGAAATCCGATCTGCGTTTATTGAACATTTTGAATGGCAATATGGGTTTTGGAAAGCATTCAAATCGAGAAAATATGATTTTGATTATTACGAGTCTTTATCACTTATTAAGATAATTCCACACATAAATAAAAATACAGATCACGGTTTCGTCAAAGAAGAAGTTAAAATAAAAGAAATTTTTGATGTCGACCTTGTGGAGGTTCCTCGTCAAAATTTTGTACCCCCGAAATTTTATTCAGCTACATATTTTACTTCAAGTGAACACCGGATAGTCTTTAATGAAAACACGATTTGCAATTTTCCAAGTCGCGCACTTATTATTCTTAGTCGTTATTGCGCCGAATGCATCTCAACAAAGTTCTGGTTTTCACTTACCGGGATAATTAATTACGAAGATTGTTTAGAAAGTATTCCGAAATACTATCTTTCAGAAGAAGGCACGTATCTATTAATTAAAGATAATTATGCCCAATATCTTTTTTTTGGAATTGATACAATTCCGATAGAAAACGCCGAAAAAATTTTGAACGATATAGGAAAAACTGCAGATTTCCTAAAATCAAATGATATTTCATGCTCTTGGGATCAGATTACTGATGATCAATTTGAGGAACTTTGTTATGATATTTTATTACAATCTGAACGTTTTAATCCCGATACAATTCGTAAAATGGGAAAGTCAAAATCCAGAGATGGTGGAAGAGACATTACCATTGAGGAGTCGCGATTTTTCAGTTTGGATTCTCCCAAAAAATTTATTATTCAATGTAAATTAGTGAAGACGGGTATTTCTTTGTCTGGAAGTAAAATTAATATGTCAGACACAATTGATCAATACGAAGCGGGAGGTTACATTGTCATGACAAATGGAGTAATTGATGCAACTCTTTTCGATAAACTTGATGCAATTGCAAAGAAAAAGAAAATTAAAACAGGTACTTGGTCAAAATATGAAATCGAGAGGTTCCTGGCGAGAAGACCGGACATAAAAAAAAGATATTTTAAAAATGATTGTCGAAATTGACCTGAATCTTCCGGATACGTGGAAAAAACACCGGATCCTCTACGGCTAATATATCAAACCAGATTTGATTGAGAATTTTAAGAAGATAACGGCTACCTTTATTCTACAATATCTTTCGAATTCGAGGGACAGACATATAAAATTGTATTAGATTTCCGCTTATTAGATCGATGCCCCTTGATTACTTTGAAGGTGAAATTCCACTTTTAAGACGACGTCAAAGTATTTTATCCGAAATACAAATTAAATGTGGATCTCAGGTTAATCGGTTGGGCATTATCTCCATAACACCAAATGAATTTAAAAAGTGGCTAAGAAAACCTGAAACCGAAACATAGCAATTGTTGAATCTTTTTGGGTAGCATATTTTAACTAAAGTTACAATGTTGATCATATGGAAAAAAATGAGCTCCTTAGCGAGCTTGATCTAATTTCAAAATCAAAAAAAACAATAAAATTTATTGGAAAAATTCTGGACCTTCACGATGAAGATATTCTAAAACTATCTTACGATGAAGTGAAAGAAGTTGCAAAATTAGCTTCTTCATTAGATTTCAATAATTTTCCAGACATTATCAATATGTTTGACAATTCAGGGCATTATCATTACGAAAAGGGATATTTTGGGGATAACAGTCAAGAAAACTACTTTTTAGCGAGATTTTATCGAGTTCTCTATATAGAGATTAAACGACAGCAAGGGGATTTGCAGCCGGGCGATTTGTTAAACCTTGCAGTAATATTGGGATGTTTGGGTGAAGATGGTCTAGACAGCCAATTCAATCTTAAACAAGCACTTCAGCTTTGTTCAGAAGAACGAGGGAAATCAAATATTTCTCAAAAATTAATTGTGGCAATCAATATCAGCGAAGGATGTACAAGACGAAATTTGGCTCGAATTGGGGTCGAGCGGGAAAAAAATAACCGGATGGCATTAAAAATTGCGAAAGATACGAAAAAAATTGTTAAAACGAATTCATCGAACTATGCGCATGCCTGTTTGCATGAAGCACAAGCATTGTCTGCACTTGCAGATATGGGAATAGATTCAAGGAAAAACCTGAAAAAAATTATTACTGTTTGCCGGCAAGCAAAACGAATTCCAAATATTGATAATTATTTATTCAAACTCCTTTTTTTACCCGAAGGTATGGCGCATTTGATTTTAGCCAATTTAAAAATAAATCCCATCGAGAATATTTCTGATGCAATAAGTCTGATGAAACAATCTCAGGAATTATTTGAGGATAATGATCCTAATTTTGCCGGGGCGCTGATGAACGAAGGTTACGCAAAAATATTTCTTGCTGATCAGGAAATTAATGTAGAGAAAAATCTTCTCGATGCGATAAAAATATTTCAACGGGCTCTTTCAATTATCGAATCATCCAATCCATTATATGCAAGTATCCTTATGGCAAATGGAATTACCCACGTGAAATTGGCAGAAACTGGATTTGAAGTCGAAGAAAATTTAACAAAATCTATCTCCTTATTCAAGGATACACGCAATCATGCTTCTCCAGATTCTGTGTCGCACGTGAGAGCCGTTTTTAATGAGGGTAACTCACACATTTTGTTAGCAAAAAATGGATCTCTTTCCCAATCTGAATTTAACGAAGGTCTTGATCTTTTGGAAGACGCCATTAAACAATATTATTCACATGGAGATGGATTTGGATATTCTTTCGCAGTAAGAAGTGCAATTCGGGGATGCATTGAAGCTTATTATGTTTCAGGGGATTCGATGTTTTTTGAACGTGGAAGGAATTTCCTTGAAAACGCTTCATTCAAAAATAAAGATTACGATGTTGAATTTTTTAAAGGAATTGACATAAAACGGCATGAATTTCAGGCAATTCTCCATCAATATCACCAGCCATCGGAACTTGATCTGGCTGCGAGGGAATATAACGAAGCGTATAAGATGAGTGGAGAGGACTATTATAAATTCATGGATGATTTCTGTCGTGCCCAAGATTCGAAATTATCTTTTTGCACTTTTATTGAAACCTGGAAAAATGTGGAAAAAAAGGAATTGATGCCGGAATTTTATGCTTTTGCGATTTTTGAGTGCCACCTTGAACGGGCCATAAATTCTCAGTTAAATGAAGAACATGAAATAAAATCTGCACTACAAACATTAGAAAATATCCAAAATAAAACAAAAAATAATCTGTTGAAAGATCGTTTTGAGGGTTATATCTCATTAATCAAGGCCATTTTATTTTGCATCGAGAAAAGGCATTTTTTCGATGCGATCAATGAATTAAAAAATGGTTGTAAAATCTTCAAAATGTATAATGATCACAGTGGAATAAAAATGTGTGAAATATTTCATGATGCAATTGTGATTCCTGAGAATCGGGAAGGCTGGCGGAATGCGATGATTCGCTGTCAACCGCTAACTGGAAATATTGCAACATTAATTTATCGCTATTCTGATCAAAGGGAAAGAGAACTGGATCTACGTAATGGACTCGTAATTAATCGAATCGACCAATTTGAACGTAATGTGAATTCCAGATTTGATAAGAACGATCGTAATATAGAGTCACTTCGCGAAGATATTGCAAAATTAAATTCAAGTCTTGAAAAACAACTGCAAGAAATATTTTTACTTTCTGAAACGGCATCTGGACAATTGAAAATAGATCTTAACACAATCGCTACAAAAATTTCAAGCTTAATTGATGAGAGAAAAAGTGATCAACTTCTGCATTTTGCACATGATGTTTTTAAAGAAAAATCATCACTAATTGAAATAATCAATTTGTCTGATTTACCCGTAGAAGATAAGAAACATCTAATTGATAAAATTGATAAAATCGCAAATATTAAACCAACCAACATTGAGAAAATTTCCGAATTCAGCAAAGATGTAATGAAAGAAATTCCGGCAAGTGTAACTGCTGAAATTATACTTAAAGAACTTGTACCATTACTTAAAACCACTTGCATCAACGGTTTGCCGCTTACCATTAAGTTGGTCCAAATTCTGATGCATTCACTGTAGAAAAAAATTCAAAAACATGACAGACGTCCTTTCTCCTGCCCAACGTAAACACAACATGTCCCGGATCCGCGGAAAAAACACGGGACCGGAGATAAAACTTAGAAAATTACTCTGGTCCCAAAATATCCGGGGCTATCGAATCCATTACAATCTCCCAGGCAAACCCGATATCGTCTTCATCAAAAAGAAAATCGCGATTTTCATTGATGGCTGCTTCTGGCACAAATGCCCCATTGATTTCCAGGAGCCGAAGACGAGAAAAGAATTCTGGATGAAAAAAATAAACTCTAACGTTGAACGGGACGAAAGGACTACAAAAAAACTTCAGGAAGATGGCTGGACTGTTCTTCGCTTCTGGGAACATGACGTCAGAAAAAAACCAGAAGAGGTTGTTGAGAATATTTTACGCACTCTGCAGAATTCTTAACTCAGTTTAATCGAAGCATTCTTTCTATTTTCTCTGCGATGCCCTCTGCCATCAATGGCGGAACTGCATTACCGATCTGAACATATTTTGCTGATCGGGGTCCTTCAAACAGATAATCATCCGGGAATGACTGGATCCTGGCCGCTTCTCTTACAGTTAATGATCTTGCTTGTGTTAAATCCGGGTGGATGAAGTAATGCCCATCCTTTGCAAGATGCGCAAGGATAGCGTGAGAGATGCCCTTGCCATTCACAACTTTGAACCGGTCCAGAAATGAACTTGTGTTCTCGTGCGTTCTCAGCTTTGGGGGAAGTTCATCATAATTTAACCGATGAGAGGAATTGTCCCATTTTTCGATCGCTATGCGGTAAATTGCCCGGTCTCGTTCATTGTGCATTCTGGCAGCGTGATGTCTGACCCCCTTAAAATCCTCAGTCCGCAATTTTTTATCCTTCAGATATTTTGAAGGTGGGCCGGGGCGGTATGATTGCAACGTATCCCCGCCTTCCCCGGCCTCATGCCAGTGGAGATCCCTAAGGAGATCATTAACAATACCATCACGTTCCACCGGAGGAAATTCCGGGTAACTCAGGTCTTTATCATCCTTCTTCCAGCCAATGAAAATTACCCGTTTTCTGTCCTGTAACACTCCAAAATCGGATGCATTCAGGAAATGAGGTTTTTCATCGAGATGATACCCGACTTCTGCACAGCCGGCTTTGACGTCACTAAATATCGTCCCTTCCCTGGCACTGATCATTCCCGGAACATTTTCGAAAATGAAAAGTCGTGGCTGAAATTCTTTCAGGAACCGGAGATAATGTTTGTAGAGATAGTTTCTCGGATCGTCATGGGGCTGGGGCTTTTTCCCGTTTTTCCCTCGTCCCGCAAGAGAGAATGACTGACATGGCGGACCCCCGATGATAACATCAACTTTTTGTCCGGGATGATCTTCTTTCAGCGATTTTTTAAGTTCATGAATAATTGCATCATTGGTTGTGTCGGACAACTCTTTGTTAATGACCGGGGGAATCTCAATCCCCTCATCTTTTGCCGATAGTATAAACGGTTCCCGCTCAATTTCCCCGCAATAATATTGTCGGTAGAGATCGCCTTTCCCGGATTTATAGAGCTGATGATACAACAGACGCGTCTCTAAAGTGGTGGCCGCGTATTTGTCCATCTCGATATGTCCTAAAAAATCGAAGGAGTGCCGGATAAACCCCTCAGTAAGGCCGCCACCGCCGGAAAACGCATCAAGGACGAGGAATTTGGATCTCATTCGTCTCATCAAATTAGTCCTGGGGGCCTATAAAATATTTCAAACAAATCCGGGGCAAGCCCACGCGGCTGGGGTATCAGCCCCATTGAGCGTCAAATCTTCGGATAATTCGTAGCGGCAAAATAATAATTTTCAGAGATCTCTTCAGAATATGGCAACCTACAAAGAAATCCAGGATTGGGTAA
The DNA here is from genome assembly GCA_041645055.1 of Methanoregula sp. Classification (GTDB taxonomy): domain Archaea; phylum Halobacteriota; class Methanomicrobia; order Methanomicrobiales; family Methanospirillaceae; genus Methanoregula. The sequence goes on from JBAZQT010000047.1 coordinate 10,078, forward strand.
AAAAACAGTATGGATTTTCTGTGAAGACCTGTTGGATTGCCCACGCCAAAGATATCTGTCACCTTAACCCAAGGAAAGCACCAAACCGGCAAGATCCTAATTTAAGAACCAACCCTTGTCCCTCGGATAAACTGGAACCAATAAAAAGTGCCTTCTATTTTTACAAGATGATTTGAAGATTGAACCAATATCCCATCAAAAAAAACCATAATGGTTGGAGCCTTGCCCCATTGAGCATCAGACCCTCCACACACTCGCGTAACCGTGGCAGGTTTAGGAGAAAAATCAGATTATTCTTTCTTCGGATGTGCCTGGTAAAATTCAATCAGACGGTTGATGATAGTATCATAGCTCTCCGATTTTTTCCCAAGATCCGCAAGTTTATCCCGTGTTTCCATTTGGATCTTGATCGTAGTCAGAGCCATCTCATACTTTTATACCGGATTATACCAAGTATGTAATTATCATACCTTTGGATAAATTTATCCTGTTTGCATACCGATATCTCCTCCGGTGCACTGGTGAACCATCTTCGTCAAACCCGGACCCAAAAAAATCCCGAGTGGCCACCCCCGGCTGTAAACCAATATTATGACATGGCACTCGCGGCCGTCCGGGAAAATCTCACCAGTCACCGGCACATTTTTCTTTAGGAACGGTAGATGAACACGCGGGAAATTACATAACGTAAAAAATAATTATAGAAGGTGATACCATTTGCCGGACCTTTTGAACATCCCGGGATTTACTAAAAAACGCCTGATTGGTGCGTTTATTACCGGGCCGGTCCTTGGCCTCGCGCTCTATGCCGTACTCCGGGTTTGCGACGGGTGGCGGTATACGCCGGTCGTGTTTGTTGCGGTATTTCTTCTCGGGATTGGATCGTTCAGCGTGTGGACATTCTGGTTCAGCGATGAATAAACACAAAGACGGGGCAACGTCTGCCGGAACCCGGAGGAGTCGGGCCAGGGCCGGGCCAGAGAAATAAGACGCCGGGGCCAGGACTGCCCTTCCGACCACAAACCCATTGGGATCATGAAAAAAACCGGTACGCAGTAAAATGAAGAAGATACTGGATACCGAAGACTACCCGGCGGTTCATTCCTGGAGTTATATCACCATTGAAGGGTATTGCATGCTCAATATGGAGTATCGCATATGTCATGACCGGTATAACTACCGGCTCAATCCGGATCGCACATTCACGCGGATTAAAAACGAGCGCTATGATCCGAAAAGAAAACCGGATCCTTACCCCGGGGATTGCAAGCATTCAGTCAGATCTTCGTGCATCGAATGCAGGCATTTCGGATGGTGCGGTCCTGATGATGAAAATCATGAAGAGAAAACCGGGAAAAATGAGATGAAACGAAAAGGAGATCATGGTAATGGAGAATGTACCCCGGATTCAACGGTTAAGTAATACTTTACAGTTCGAACCAAAGGTGAGCAGGAGCCGGCATGGACCCGCATGATTTTGTAACGCAGAGAGGCTCATTTACCAGCCCCCGGAAAATCCTCTTCATCGGGACGCTGACGGGCTGAACCGGGAGAAATGATCACCGGCATATCAGGTATGGGGAGTCGCATAACACCCGGAAAAAATGAAAAATGCCCCAGGGTCAATGCATTAATAATCCCCACGGTATACCTATCTGGTACGAGAACCCGGTCATGGACCTTTACAAACTCATCGCTGCAAAACGGGACGACATCTTCGTACTTGCAGCCAGGTTCAGGATAAAAAATATCCGGATCTTCGGTTCAGTCGCCCGTCATGAAGCCCGCGAAGGAAGTGATATCGACTTCCTCGTTGAGTTCCCTCCCGGCACATCCCTTCTTTCCCATGCTGCATTCCAGCGGGAACTCTCTGAACTCCTCGGCTGCGATGTGGATGTCGCGTCCGTCAATGGACTTCGGGATCAGATCCGGCACACCGTGATACAGGAAGCAGTGCCACTATGAGGACAGACCACGACAGGCTGCTCGATATCAACGAGGCGGTCCAGCGAATTATAGAGAAACTCCCTTCCGCCAAAGAGGAATTCATCCGGTCAGACCTCCTTCAGGTTTGGGCCCTTTACCATATCCAGGTAACCGGTGAAGCTGCAAACAGCATTTCAGCAGAATTCCAGAAAGCGCATCCGGAAATTCCATGGAAAGATCTCATTGCCATGCGACATCTTCTCGTCCACCAGTACTTCGGTATCGATCTGGATGAGGTCTGGAATACCGCAAAACAGGATCTTCCCTTGTTAAAGCAGAAAATTACCCGAATTCTGGAACAAGAATCATACCGGTAACCTCCGGCTCATTCCCATCTCCACAACCCCGGGCCCTGGCTTCATCCCAAAACTCCTCACCGGCACCTGCATCACCGGCCCCATACAGGGCCTCACGCTCTACGCCGTACTCCGGGTATGCGACGGGTGGCGGTATACGCCGGTCGTGTTTGTAGCGGTATTTCTCCTTGGGATTGGATCGTTCAGCTTGTGGACATTCTGGTTCAGCGATGAATAAACGCGAGACGGGGCAACGTCTGCCTGAACCCGGAGGAGAACCTGCCGGGGCCGGACCCGGGTGAACGACAACCAGCGGGCCAAAAAAAATCCTGCCGGGCAATCAAAAAGGTATTGGGCCTGACCGGTAAGGTATAGTGAGCAGTGAACGCACCGGGGAAGGTATCAGATGCACAATTTCCGTTTTTCCGTAGTTATCGAAAAAGATGATGATGGTTATACTGCGTTCTGCCCTGAACTCCAGGGATGTTATGCACAGGGCGAAACCTATGAGGAAGTCCTCGCCAATATCAAGGACGCTATCCACCTCCATCTCGATGATCGGATTGAATCCGGGGAGAAAATTCTCCAGGCACAGCTCATCAACCTGACGACCGTGGACGTCTCGGTATGAGTGAAAAACTTCCGAGAGTTCCGGCCCACTGGGACCTACACATTAAATATGTGAACACACATAAACCTGCGTGAAGATTATGCCGAACATGACGCTGTCCCTCTCAGAAGATGTTTTCAAGATTGTAAAGGCGCATAACGAAGTCAGGTGGAGTGAGATCGCACGGCGGGCAATCGAGGACTACGCCAAAAAAATTGCCCTCCTGAACGCCATGACAGAGAACAGCGAGCTCACCGAGGATGATATCATGGCGCTCGACAAGAAAGTCAAAGCGGGAATCCAGAAACATTACAAGAGCAAAGCATCGGGCAGGAAAGCAGACAGTTCCTGAATCGGTGTGGATATGCCACAGGATTTTTTATAGCGGGTACGTGCGATGAAACTCGTAATCGATACCAACCGTATCATGGCCGGTCTCCTCCGGAATTCCACCTCCCGGAAAATTATCCTGCACGATTCATTCTCTTTTTATGCACCGGATTTTATTGAGACCGAACTAAACAAACACCGGTTGTATCTTTTGAAAAAGGCAAAAATCCCGGAAGATGATTTCAATCTCCTGATGCAGATCCTCTTAAACAACGTCGAACTTGTCCCATTCGAAGATTTCCTAGATGGTTATGATCGTGCAATGGAGATCATGAAACCAGTAGACGAAAACGATGCTCCCTTTCTTGCTGTCGGACTCGCTCTTGGCATAGAAGGAATCTGGACAGAAGACCGGCATTTTCTCCGGCAGGATATCCTGAACGTTTATTCAACCGGGGATCTTATTGAAAAAATTTAACCCGGGCAATACAGCGGAAAAAGAATATCCCGGCACCGTATCACTGGGCACCGATCGAATATGCTGTACCGGCAATCCATGACGCGATCGAATATTCCTGGGAGCGTACCTGGTGCAGGGAAGACAGTTTTCATGCAGTCCGGCAGGAGTTCCGTGAGACCGCGTCCGTTGCTGATATTTATACTGGTATCAAAAGAGATCTGTTCAAGCCTATGAAGGGAAGAGAATGATTACGGGCTTCACCGAGGGATAACGCCATTCATCTTCAACGGTAAGAGAATATCTTACAGTTCTCATTACAGGGATCCTGGGAATGGACGGAACGAAAACAATAATCAGGTCGATCGATCCCTCTCTGAAATCTCTTTTTCGATCTGCTTCACGGATTTTTTCTCAAAAGATTTCTTCCGGTCCCGGGTATAATCGCCGCTCCCGTACTCGATCTTCCCAAGGAGGTTATCCTCAGTCAATAGTTTCATCTGGTGAATCGCAATCGTGTTCAGCTTCACCAGACGCTCCTGCTGGGAAATATTCTCGCTGATAAAGTGGGCATTCAGATTCTCAAGGTTTGAAAGACAGACGAGCTGTGAGATGTCCGCGTAATCCCGGATATTTCCGGCCCTGTCAGCATGTGCCTCACGCCACGCCTTTGCCGTGATACCAAATAATGCCATGTTGAGTACATCCGCCTCGGAGGCATACACTGTAGTAACCTGCTGCCGGGATAGTTCAGCCGGTATCAGGTTCTCCTTGATCGCATCCGTATGGATCCGGTAATTGATCTTTGCCAGGTTGCGCCGGATGTCCCAGCCGAGCTGCTTATGCTCCTCATCCTTGAGCCGCTGGAATTCCTTGATCAGATAGAGTTTGAATTCCACGGAAATCCACGACGCGAATTCATACGCGATATCCTTGTGGGCATAGGTACCGCCATATCGTCCCGGTTTTGAAACGAGACCCATGGCAGATGTCTTCTCAATCCACTGCTTGGGAGTTAAGGTAAAACTGTTGAGCCCTGCATGTTTTCTAAACCCGTCGAATTCCACGGGTTTAAAATCCGGATTATTCAGATGCTCCCATATTCCGAGAAATTCGATAGTATTGCGGTTCCGTATCCAGTTCCGGATCAAATCATCGGTATTGTTCGGATATTTGTATCGTGCAATGTCGGTAATGCAGATGTAATCCTCGTCATTGCGGGAATAATAAGAAATTTCGTTATCCAGCACATGGATCTTCGCCATGATCATGCCCCGAAGTAATCACCCACGGATCACATGATAAAGCCCTGATTGCGGGGGGTGAAAGAGAAAACTCCCCCGGATGCCTGACATGATTTCAGCCCGTTCATTAAACAAAATCATCCGGATCTGCGAATAGTCAAAAAGGTCTGAAACTTCGTCCTGACCCGCTCACAAAAATCCATCCGGATCTACAGGTAACCAACAACTTCCTTTTTAGCCCAATTAAAAAAAGGTGTTACTCCAAAACCACCCGGAGTTTCGCCTCGATATGCCCGGATACCGGGTAATAGCCCGGTGTGGTAAACGCTCCTTCACCCAGCGAGACCGCCTCTTCCAAGTCATCTTCCGAGATCCCGTGCTTCTCGTGATCCACGATCTCGTGGAAGAAGAGCTTCCCCGCACCGGGAACAATCCGGCACAGGTTTGTCCGGTTTTTCTCTGCCCGGATATAATAGTAGGACGTTCCAATCAGCGTCCGGTGATACTCCTGGAGCTGCTCCATGATCTCATCATACGCGGGAACCGATGCATCCGGCATGATATACCGGGGCAGGGGTTCGATACTGGCTGTTTTCTTTACGCTCGGCATAATTTCCCCCCATCTTCCACCAGGCCCGGTGTACGGTACGGGTCTGAGGTACGTAGGCAATGTTGTTCCTGCGAATATATAACTTTCTCTACCCCCGCGATCCGGAGGATCCGGGGCCGGCCCGCCATCAGGGCAGATTGTTATTTACTATAGCGGCAGAGACTCTTACCACACATCATGATCCCGTGGCTCAATACAAATTTTAAAAAATTCAAGCCAACAGCGGCCATTGCCATCAACGCCACGCGGCACATGAACAAGATCGAGCGCAGGAAATTATTCTCTGAAGACTTAGAAGTGATGCGGACGGCCGAGGGCCGGTGGTTCGAGGCGATCGTGTACGAGATGTTCCTCGACATTGCCAAAAATTCGGGCACGATCAAGTACGTTGCGCGGAAAGGGGACGATGCCCCGGACTGGCGCGAGAACGTGAAGATCGGGCAGAACGGGGTGTTCTATTCCCGGTACGGCGACATCACGGTCCGGGGCAATGGCCAGGACCTGGCCGAGTTCGACTTCCTGCTCGTGGACTCAGATAACCATGTGGCGTTTGGCGAAGTGATCACGTCGCCGTCCGACTTAAAAGAGTTCGAAGTCGAGATCGCGTTCAAGAAACGGCTGCTCGGGTACCTGTACGGGCAGAAGATCACCCCGTTCATCCTCGTCTCCTCCATCGACCTCTCGAATTATACCGTGGTCAAGCGCCTGGCAAAAGACAAGACCAACGCGATCATCCACACGAGCTCCTGCGAGGAGATCAAATCGATCGTCAAGCACTACCGCCCGCGGATCATCTACAACCTGCCGGACAACCATCCCAAGCTCATCAGGGCCACCGACATCCCCTTGAAGCACCCGTTCGATTACAAGCGGTACCACGAAGAGGTAAAAAACCGGCTCTTCACCGAGATCAACCGGACCCCGGGGCAGATCCGGCCGGCAATCACGGACCAGACCGGCCAGCTGGTGAAGAAGGTGCTGTATGGCGGGCTCTTCCCGCCGGCCATCAAGGCGGTCTGCGATACCTATGGCATGACCGTGAAGGGACGCGTGATCACACCAGAAGAGTTCCCGAAGTATTACTCGAAGGCGATCATTGCAACGGACATGCCGGGCTATGAACTGATCATCTACCTGCGTTCACGGCAGAAGAAGGAGTATCACAAGATGATCCAGATGAAGGACGGGCATTTCAAGTACGAGCGCCCGACCCCGCCCAAGGTGGGATTCTTCCTCTGGCTCGAAGAGATCCAGCCAACGCTCGGGGCCCGGGTCACGCTCCAGGTACTCGACGCGTTTACTATCAAAGAGCGCCAGAAGACGTAAATTAAAATCCGGGCAAACCTGGCCGTAGCGGACGAAACCCGGACACAGAGAAAACGAAGAGACAAGCAGGGGATTTTTTAAAAATCCCCCTTAAAGAGATAGGTGATCGTGTGGCATTGTTTCCACATATAAAATCAGCGGCCTTGTGCGAAACCGCCATTTCCTCTAGAATGGTCTCTGGCTAATAACGTTCTTTCACTTTCTAATTTTTGCAATGAAAAAAGGCTCCTTGCGGGGTCCTCATGAATCATCCGGTCCGGGTCATGCAAATGAGATGTCGGTACGGGTGCTGGGCCGGGTGGCGGCGCCCTTACGGTCGCAAGCCGGGGTCTTATTATTCCGGCGCCTTCATCGAATCCTGGATTTCATTGCGATAATCCAGCAGCCGGGAATGATAGGCATCTGCCAGTATGAGGGCTGCCACCTGCGAATTACAGGAACAGTTTGAAAGCCCGATCATCCGGATCTCTTCGGGATGTATATCACCCGCTTCATATATCCCGTCAATCACCGCCCATGTTTTTGAACACCACCGGACCAAATCATAATAATCAAGACCATTCTGATCCTGTTTGATCGTTTTTATGTCGTCAAGGATCCCGTTTATCTGAAGGATTGCCGTTTCTTTGGGGATTTTCAGGTTTACCATGGGTTTACATCCGGAATAGTGATACCATGAAGAACGAGAAAAAGATTTTTTATTGATTGTTACCAGGAATTCAATTATTCCGGCTATGGTGATAGTAAAAAAAATAAAAAAAATCCCGCAGGACCGGTTCTTCCGGCTGCGGGAGGATCACGTATCCATTGTGCCGGGGAGTCGTAAGCCCCGTCAGTGCTGGCGCGTTTATACCTCGATCTCTCCGGTACGGATCCGGATCGCCTTCTCGACCGGGATGACAAAGATCTTGCCATCGCCAATCTTGCCGGTCCGGGCGGATTCTGATATTGTACTGATGAGGGAGTCGACATCGCTGGCCCTGACCACGATCTCGATCTGGATCTTGGGGAGGAGATCGACCGTCATGAGACCGCCGCGGTACTCAAGGGAGATCCCTTTCTGCTCCCCGCGTCCCTTGACTTCGGTGATGGTCATACCATTGAATCCTTTCTCTTCAAGGGCTTTTTTCACAAACTCGAACCGTTCCGGTTTGATGACTGCTTTTACCATTTTCATGATTCATTCCTCCTGATTTAGCAGCGCTCTCCATGCTGCGAGATGTCCAGACCGACATACTCTTCCTCTTCTGTGACACGCAACCCCATGGTTTTGTCGATGATGATTGCAAGGATATAGGTTATGACGAATGCGTAGATAACCGCTGCGCCGGCACCCACCACCTGTGCAATGAACTGGCTGACATTGCCTTCAATAAGGCCTGATTTGCCATTGATTGCAGCTACGGCAAAGATACCGGTGGCGAGTGCCCCCCAGAGACCGCCCATCCCGTGGACTGCCCATGCATCGAGGCTCTCATCGATACCTTTCCCCTGCCTCCAGAGCATGATACCATAGCAGAGTATACCGCCAACCGCACCGATGATGATTGCTGCCATCGGGGTCACGAACCCGGCTGCCGGGGTGATTGCCACGAGACCTGCAACAGCCCCGGAAACAAATCCCAGTGAACTCGGTTTGCCTCCGTGAGCCCACGAGACGAGCATCCATGCAATCGCACCGGCCGCTGCAGCCGTATTGGTGGTGACGAATGCCAATGCTGCCAGGCCGTTTGCATCAACCGCACTTCCCGAGTTGAACCCGAACCAGCCAAACCAGAGGAGTGCCGCACCGAGAATGGACCACGGGACATTGGCCGGCTCCATTGCGTACTTGCCATACCCGACACGTTTTCCGATCACGAGTGCAAGGGCAAGGGCCGCAAACCCGGAACTGATGTGGACAACCGTGCCGCCGGCAAAGTCAATCGCGCCGAACTGTGCCGTCCAGCCGCCTCCCCACACCCAGTGGGCGAGCGGGTCATAGACAATCGTGGTCCAGAGCAACGCGAAGACGAGATACGAGCTGAACTTGATCCGCTCTGCAAACCCTGAGGTCACGATCGCCATGGTAACCGTTGCAAAGACCAGCTGGAATACCATGTACAGGAGGCCCGGTACCACCGCACTGTACGGCCCCGGGTCCATGCCCACGTTATTCAGCCCGAGATACTGTAAGTTGCCTATGAACCCGCCGACATCCGGACCGAATGCGAGGGAATACCCAATCAGCACCCACTGGATGCTGACGAGCGCAAAGGCAACAAACGACAGGGTGATCATGTCGATGAAGTTTTTCTTCCGGACAAGACCGCCGTAGAACAATCCTACCGCCGGCGTCATGATCATGACGAGCGCCGTTGAGGCGAGGACCCATGCTGTTGCACCTGTTTCAATAGCCATTCAATTCACCTGTAAACAATCTCTCATTACTGTCTCTGTTTTTAAGGATTTCCCAAACGGGAAGGGATGAGTCCTGACCAGACTACCCATGCCGGATGAGAAGTCCGGGGAGCGGGTCACGGTTCGGGATGATCATCATCATTCCGGTTTTCAGGCTTGTAGGGTAGTACAATTACCAGAAGGAAGTTGCATTCCTACGTTTATAAATATTACGTACATTCCATCACAATCAACGTTGACCTGATGAACAAAAATATTCGAAAGCACGAAAGAATCCCCGGCATTTTTCTTCCGCATTACCTGTTGCTTCGCGCCATGGCGCGCTCTGGAAAAAAACCTACCCCAAAAAAGTTTGAACCGGTAAAGGCGCCCGGCAAGTGGCCAGCCGGTCTACCGGCCCAGCCGCGTGCTGATGAAATCCTCTGCCACCATCCGGCAGAGCCGGTTGCTCTCCCCAAGGTACCGGGGCGTGTCCCGGGCGATCACGGACTGCGGGTGTTTCCGGAGATCTTTTGACCACTCTTTGATGATCGCACCGGTCATCTCCAGGTGGAACTGGAGGCCGAGGGTATTCCGGTACGAGAATGCCTGGTTCCTGACATTCTTCCCGGACGCCAGCAGCCGGCCCCGGTACGGAATCTCGAAGGTCTCCCCATGTAGCTGGAAGACATGAAACTGTTCCGGGAATTTTGAAAAGATACCGGACGCACCGGCTGCCCGGTCCAGCGGGTGCCACCCGGTCTCCTGCACGAACGGGTAGACCCGCGCCCCATGGGCGGAGGCAATCAGCTGCGCCCCCAGACAGATCCCAAGAACCTTCTGCCCGGCCTTTTCGGACCTGCGGATCAGGTCCTTCTCCTCTTTCAGCCAGGGAAATGTATCTTCATCATTGACGCTCATGAAGCCACCCATAAAAACAAGATGAGTGGCATTCAGGATGCGGGGCACTTCATTGGTATCGTACAGCCGGATGTATTCAAACGGTATCTCCCGCTCGCGGAAGATCGTCTCAAGATATCCTGACGGCTCGTTCTTTACATGCTGGAAGATGGCAATCTTCGGATCCATACCAGGTCTCCTCTTTTTTCACAGTGTACCATGGGCAACAAGAAAAGGGATGTTATTTTCTCCCCGTTATGCCCGTTCACCATGCTGGCAGATGTCCAGGCCCACATACTCCTCATCTTCCGTAACGCGGAGCCCGATCGTGCGATCGATCACCGTCCCGATGATGTACGTGGCAACGAAGGTATACACGAGCGCAGCAAATGCGGCCACCGTGTTTGCAACGAACTGGGAGGAGTTGCCTTCCATCCACCCGGCAAATCCCCCGATTGCCGCGGCCGCAAAGATACCGGTGGCAAGCGTTCCCCACAGGCCACCCATACCGTGGATCGCCCATGCATCGAGACTCTCATCCAGTTTCCAGGAGATCCGTACAAGCATCATGTAATAGCAGAGTACCCCGGCCACAATACCGATGAGCACGGCAACAAGGGGCGTGACAAAACCGGCGGCCGGCGTGATCGCCACCATCCCGGCAATGGCACCGCTGACCATCCCGAGGGAACTGGGCTTGCCCCGGTACCAGCTCGCAAACATCCACGCGAGCGCCCCGGCCGCTGCCGCCGAGTTCGTGTTGACAAACGCCATCACGGCGCTGCTGTTGAGCGCAAGGGCACTGCCCGCATTGAACCCGAACCAGCCGAACCAGAGGAGCGCTGCTCCCAGGAGCGCAATCGGGATATTATGCGGTTCAATGGCATGCTCCCCGAACCCGGCACGCCTCCCGATGACGAGCGCAAGCGACAGGGCGGCAAAACCCGAACAGATCTCAACAACAGTTCCCCCGGCAAAATCGATGAGACCCATCTGCTGTGCCCAGCCGCCTCCCCAGGCCCAGTGCGCGATCGGGCAGTACACGAGCGTCAGCCAGACAAGGCTGAAGACGATAAACGAGGAGAGTTTGATCCGTTCCGCCACCGCGGACGTGACGATCGTAATGGTCACCGCAGCAAAGAAGAGCTGGAAGATCATGAAGAGGAGCGGGGGGTAGGTGCCGGCACCGGCATCCGCACTCACGCCCGAGAGACCCGCATAATCCAGGTTCCCGATGAAACCTCCCACGTCAGGCCCGAACGCAAGCGAGTACCCGATCAGGATCCACTGGATGCTTGCGAGCGCAAGACTCACAAAGGAGAGCGCAATCATCGAGATAAAATTCTTCTTCCGTACCAGTCCGCCATAAAAAAGGCCGACTCCCGGGGTCATCAGCATGACCAGCACTGCCGAGACCATCAGCCAGCACGTAACGCCTGTATCCATCGCCATTATAATCACCGTATTGTTCTATCAGCGGCGATCGATCGGTACCGGTCCACGGGCTGTTCTGCGGGAACTGCGCCGGGCGCGTACACGTCCACGTGTACACTACGCATGCGCATCCGGGTGAGCCTTACGACAAGTACAGAACGATCGGCTGATTGTTACGGGATTACAAGTCCGAAGATCGCCGAATATTCAGTAAAAATTTTTAAAAAATTTAGTAGGTTGCCAGGTACCTGTCCAGTTCCCACGGGTGAACCGCGAGCCGGAAGGCATCGCTTTCCATCTCGGCAATGCGGGTGAGGTTGGTCACCACATGCTCGCCAAGGGTATTGCAGATCACTTCATCTTTCAGGAGCGCTGCATTCGCTTCTGCAAGGCTCGCCGGGAGCATCTCAACTTTTAACCTCTTGCGGTCTTTCGCATTGAGGTGGTAGATGTTGGTGTTGGTCGATTCCGGCGGCATGATCTTGTTCTTGATACCGTCCATACCCGCTGCAAGCATGCAGGCAAAGGTGAGATACG
>JBAZQT010000119.1:0-3804 GCA_041645055.1 Methanoregula sp.
GCAGCCGGAATAAGGTCTTGATATTCTTAATATCGATTTCGAGCCGGATGAAATCCAAGAACAGGTTTCCTCCTTTGATTCCACTCTCCGCTTCGGCTATGACTTCTGCATAGAACTGTTTGTAGAGCTCGTTTTCCAACCGTGAAAAAGACCCGCTTTCCTTTGACAGGGGATATTCACGTATGAACACCTGCGGGTACATCCTGTACCCCTTGAGCATATCCACAATCTTGTCTAAACTGTCCTCTGCTAAAAGGCGGTCCAGAACAACTTTGTCAAGACTTCCTGCAGGAACGAGAATTTCTTTTATCTTACCAGTTTTGGCACCCTGCATCTTGCCCCTAAGGATGGTAAGAACATTCTGGATATCCCAACGACGAAGATATGCCTGGGTAAACTGTTTTAATGTGCCCGGCGTTATCTCCTGAATTTTCTGGTACTCCTTTGCAAGGTTCCAGGAAAGTGCGACTTCAATAAGGTCGATACCCTTAAAAGTCGTACCCAGCTCATCAATCTCCTGCTTATAATCAGTTTCGCCAATGAAACGGGTGATCTCGGGAAGATTCATGTTGAGCATCCGCATATACTCCTCCCTTGGGAGCAGGGTAGTTTTTCTCACCCGCATCCTGGTACAGACATAGATGTACGGTGCGGCAACAAGCCTCAGGCCAGCCATGCATGTACCTCCTTATCCAAACAGGATATCAGATGCATCTTTCAACCCGGATTCCCACACCTTTGCAAGGAATGTGCGATAACTGTAATCAATCTGCAGCGCTGCTCCTTCACCTTCGATGAGAATCCCGCCATCGATGTTGACTGGGTCACCGAGCTTAAATCCCGTGAAATCGGGGTTCTCGGCAATAATAGCCTTTACTGCTGCCACATCCCGGGCATTACAGTAGACCTTTCCCTTTGAGATCTCCTTTTTAGCTTCGGTGAGGAGTTTTTTTATCGCTTCACGATGGAAGCTTTCAGGGAGGCCGGCAATCTCCTTTCTAGTCGCTTCATAGACTTCATCTAAAAGCGCCTTTTGCGAATTAAGGATCTCGCGTTTGCCAAGAAGGTTAGCTGCAGAGACATCCTGGCCAATGATATGGGCGGTCTTTTTTTCAGACTCTGCCTCTGCGGCAAGTTTAATCTCTTCAACACGCTTGTTTGCAGCTGACAGGATCTTATCAACATCCTGCTTTGACTCAGCCTGAATCCTAACTGCTTCGCTCCTGCCTTTTTCCCTGATCTCTTCTACAACGGCTTCCAGTCCCATTGTCTGCTCCGGTTTATACGAACAAGAGCAGGAGAGCGACTACCAGACCGAAGATGACGATGGTTTCGGGGATAACCGTAAAGAGCAGTGCAAGACCGAACATATCCTTATTTTCGGCAGTTGCACCGACTGCAGCTGAACCGATTGCCATCTCTGCTACACCTGCACCAATACCGGTCAGACCGACTGCGATACCTGCACCAAGTGCCTTCATTCCCATCTGCGATGCCTTGATCATTTCTACTGACATAACAACTTCTGCTGCCATAATTTAGTCCTCCGTAAATCTTCTTTTCATTCCGAACGGAATGTACTTAACGCCTCCACCTTTGTAGAATTTGGTGAAGAATTCAACATAATGCAACCTGATTGAGTGGAGTCCTCCACCCAGAATACCTAAAACTGTGTTCAGTGCATGTCCCAAAAGGAACACGACCAGTCCGGCAATAATGATGACAATACTGAAAATTGAAAAATTTTCCAACTGAGGTTGAATGAACATCCCAATCGATATGAAATTGACCACCATCGCGATGGCTACTGAAGAGAAGCCAACTGCAACGATACGAGTATAGGATAATACATGCGAGATAATCGATGGAAGTTCTATAACTTCAAGTACTGATTCGCGGGCTATGAACAGCACACCAAGAACGATGAGTACTGCACCAAAAACTCCGCCGAAATTTACAATCGATACAACCCCGGGAAGTCCCGTCAGGTTGGGCATGAGCGGCAACGGAGCAATCGACCAGATAACGATAAGGAGACCCCACATAACCGCGAGCCAGCCAACATTGGCCAGCATGGTCTTGTTCCGGTGCTCGCCATGATCCTGGCGTGAGTGGTTGATAATACCAAGGATACGCCCGATTGTGATATGCAAAACACCGATCCAGATGGCCAGAACCATCAGTTCCGGAATCATCGGGCCATGAGCCCCATGCTCTACCATAAGATGACGGGAGGGCATGATCGGATTCAGTCCCGGAATTGCAAAACCAAGGAACTCACTGAAGAGCAATCCAAAGATGATAGTCGATATGCTTGCATTTCTGAGCACGGAGAGCAACTGCCGGGCTTCTTCTCCCTTGAAGAGTCTCCTGAGTCCCAGTGCCATCGCAAGGAGGATCAACCCGTACCCGACATCCCCGAGAATCAACCCGAAGAAGAGGGGAAACACGATCGATACCATCAGTGTCGGATCGAGCTCGGTATATTTTGGCCTGCTGTAAACGTCCATGAGCACTTGGGTGGGTTTTGCAAACGACGGGTTGTTATACTCGACAGGCACATGGTCATGTTCAAAGTCGATCGGCAAGACGGTGACATAGATCTTTCCGCCGGTAGCTTTAACAAGTGAATCGGTCACTGCATCAACACTATCAGAAGGGATCCAACCTTCTGCAACAAAGGTCTGTTTGGTTGTCGCAAACCGCAGCGGGGCTTCAGTCTGCTCCACTTCAGCCTTTAAAAACTCCTCACAGGCTACCAGAAATCCACTGTGTTTCTGTCGGACATCATCCAGTTTCTGGTGGATTTCTGCGATCTCGGTTGTCATAGCGGAGATTCCAGCAGTATAATAATCGATACGTGCCTTTGGAGAACCGGTCTCCTCCGGAACAGGAACTGACTGGAATGCTGCCTCCTGCAATGCCCGTTCAACCTCACTACGCTGTCCGACGGGGGCGATAATGACTATGAAATTTTTGTCTTTACCCGGTGAATACGACATTTCGCAGGGCACAGAGAGAGTTACTTCACGTGCTACATAGCCTGCAAACACGGTAAATCCAGTATATCCACGGTACAGGTCAAGATCCACCGGTAAGGTAAGAAACGGTGTGATCTCGGCAATTTTTTGCTCATTCTCTTTTACCCGGATTTCTAATTGTGAGCGTCTTACCGTAAGATCTTCTACTTCTTTTTCAAGAACCGGGAGTTCACGTTCAATTCTGGATTGCAATTCTGCTCGGGTGCAGTTTTTTGCTGAATCAATGTCATCCGCACGGATTGAGGCAGCATTTTCTATTGCCCGTATCTTTACGAGATCAACAGATGCTTCGCTTGCTCCTGAAAGAGGCGTGCCGATCTTAAAGCCCTCGTAACCCTCTGCACCTGTATCAACATATTCCTCAATATGAAATAAGTGATGGCGATAGAGTTCCGCAACAACCGGGGCCATCTGGTCACGGGAAGCGGCGATGAGCAGCCGGCTCATCTGTTTAGGCGCTAACATGCAGCTGCTCCTTAAACCGCACAACCAGCAGCTGCACTGCTTTTGAAAGGTTTTTCCCGCCTTTCTCTTTCAATGCCGCTGCGCGCTGATTGCCATTTTTTATGATTTCAGCGTGCTTAAGTGCCGCCTGGTGCCGTGCTTCTTCCAGTTTCAGCTTTTTGTATTGTTCAGCATTACTTTGCGCTTTTGCGACCAGATTATCAGATTCCAGCTCAGCCTGGGAATGCTTATGCTTCTTCTCTTCCTGGGCCTTGCTGATCATCGATTGGTACTCTTCTTCAGCTTTCTTGATGTCTTG
>JBAZQT010000048.1:0-21858 GCA_041645055.1 Methanoregula sp.
AAAGTGCCGGTCGATGGCGAGGTCGTTGCGGGTGAAAGTTATGTCAATGAAGCCATGATCACCGGCGAACCCGTACCGCCGCTCAAGACCCCGGGCAGTCGTGTCGTTGGCGGAACGTTGAACACCAACAGCGTGCTCACCGTCCGGGCAACAAAAGTTGGCAAGGAAACAATGCTTGCCCAGATCATACAGATGGTGGAGGATGCACAGGGTTCAAAACCCCCGGTTCAGCGGATCGCTGATGTTGCAGTCACCTACTTTATTCCGGTCGTGCTCATCATCGCAGCACTGACATTCGTGGTGTGGTTCTTCCTGCTGGGATCAACGCTCCTGTTCGCTCTCACGGCACTCATCTCTATTCTTGTAGTTGCCTGTCCCTGTGCACTCGGACTTGCCACACCAACAGCAGTCACCGTTGGTGTTGGTCGTGGTGCGCAACTCGGTATCCTGATCCGTAACGGCGAAGCACTGGAGGTGGCCGAGAAAGTGACGACCGTCATTTTCGATAAGACCGGGACCTTAACCAAAGGAAAACCTGAAGTGACCGATCTTATTCCGGTGGGGATTTCAGAAAAGACTCTCCTCTCATTTGCAGCCAGTGTTGAGAAGAACTCGCAGCATCCGCTTGCCCAGGCTGTTGTGAGAATGGCGGAGAGCCGGGGAGTGAATATCGAACCGGCAGAACAGTTCGACACATTTGGTGGGAAAGGAGTCTCCGCAAAAGTACTTTCCGAGATCGTGCTTGTCGGCAATCGTGCATTCCTACAGGAAAAAGGTGTTGCAGTACCCGCCGGGTTCGATGAGCGGATCGCTGCTCTTGAACAGGATGGTAAGACCGCAGTTCTCGTTGCTGCCAGTAGCCAGATGGCTGGTGTAATCGCCATCGCTGATACGCTCAAGGACACTACCCGGGATGCCATAACACAGTTTAAAAAAATGGGTGTCCGGATTGTAATGATCACTGGGGATAACAAGCGCACTGCAGATGCAATCGCCCGCCAGATTGGCATCGACCGGGTGATTGCTGAAGTATTGCCCCAGGATAAAGAGGCCGAGGTAAAAAAACTCCAGGCTCAGGGAGAAGTAGTTGCGTTTGTCGGTGATGGGATCAATGATGCTCCGGCACTTGCACAGGCAGATGTTGGTATCGCAATCGGCAGCGGTACCGATGTAGCTATTGAGAGCGGGGATATTGTATTAATGAAAGATGATCTGCTCGATTCTGTAGCAGCAGTCCAGCTCTCAAAAAAAGTGATGGGCAGGATCAAGGGCAATATCTTCTGGGCGTTTGCGTATAATGCCGCGCTTATACCGGTAGCCGCAGGTGTACTCTATCCCTCGTTTGGTATCACCTTCCGGCCCGAGCTAGCTGCTCTTGCCATGGCGGCAAGTTCTGTTACGGTGGTGACGCTTTCACTCCTGCTCACAAAGTATATACCCGACGCGAAGAAAGGGAGATGACTGAGGTGTTGTATGGCTATTGACCCGATCTGTAAGATGACCGTTGATGAAAAGACTGCAAAGTTCACCAGCGAGTACAAAGGGAAGAAATATTATTTCTGTGCTCCGGGCTGTAAGAAGAAATTCGATACGGACCCTGCAAAGTACGCGTGAAAAGCCGGTCTTTTTTTGCGCGTTTCAGGATTATTCCCCAAATCTTTCCTATTTTTACCCATAACCGGAGAATATTGATATAGATTCAGTCGTTAACGTTTTTTCTGCTCAACGTACATGGGCACAACATCAGGAAAAAGGCGAAATAATGTCGTTTTTCATCATAAATCCTGAACTCTACGCGTGGGTAATTCTCCCTCTCCTGATCTTTATCGCCCGTATTGGCGATGTGAGCATGGAGACCATCCGGGTCATTTACATATCGCGTGGGATCAAGTATCTCGCTCCTATCATTGCTTTCTTTGAGATTGTTATCTGGTTGTTTGCCATGGAAGTCGTGATGAGCGACCTTACCAATATCGCAAATTTCTTTGCGTTTGCTTTCGGGTTTGCAATGGGAACCTATGTCGGACTTGTAATTGAAGAAAAATTATCCATCGGCATGGTGATCCTGCGCATTGTCACAACAGAAGAATCCAATGAAGAGATTGCCTCATTTCTCCAATCAGAAAATTTTGGGATTACGAGCCTCGATGCAAAAGGGGCACGGGGCAACGTCAAGATGATTCTCACTTTGGTAAACCGCATCGATATACCTCGCATAACGGAACATCTCCAGAGGACAAACCCTCACGCCTTTTTTTCAATAGAGGATGTGCGATATGCAAATGAAGGTGTGTTCCGCCCGAAAAAACCCAATGCAATCACCGGATTCTTCCATTCATTTACTAGCCCAGGAAAGAAAAAATAATTTTTTTCTGCCCGCTCTCTTTTTTTTTAAAATCCTGATTCGCATCTTATGTAAGAATAATTTAAGTTGCAATGACGCCAAGTGAAGAAGCAGGACAAGTGTACATGTGCCGGTTAATTTTTGCGGTGAAGAACGATGAAAACTGAAATGCCTTTATCAAAACCAATTCGCCGTTTTCTCAATACAACAGAAGAACTTCTTGATACCGAGATCTCGCTCCTCCGCCAGCCTGAAGCTGAACCGCAGGGAACGCTTGTCGATATCTATACCTATGATATCGAGAGAAATGTGATCATTTTTCCTGCACAATACATAGGGCTCCTTAAGGATTTTGTCATTGCAAAACACTGCACTAACCTGATGATCAAAGGTGCGGCGGCAAAAAAAGGCGAATACAAGGTCTGCTCTTATACAGAAGATTCTGTAGCCATTGGTTTACGGCAGATCTACCTGGATGCTCTCAAAGATGAGGTCAATAAAAAGGACAAACTCCCGGTGCAGAAACTCATTCAGATGCTGTTCATCCTGTTCACTCACTTCAACGATGATCTGAACGAACTTCCCTGGAATGCAATTATCAATGCAAGTGTCTATCATCGCATGCCCAAGATCCGGAAAACGCAGCTCTACCATGTCATGAAAGAGAGTAAAAATGATATGGATGAGATGATGGAGCAGGAGGATATCGTTCCCCGCCGGTATTTTGTTCTCAATAAAGCGATGTTTTATGCCCGTGACATGTTTCTTGCAAAAACTCTTCCTGCCGATGAACTTATGCCGGTTCTCAATATCCCCCAGATGAAAAAATTCAATCACCTGGAAGTAAAAGAGATGCTAACCACGCGGTGGACACATACTGCCTGGTACCAGTCCAAGGTTTTTGGGGATAATATGCTTGATATTATCGAGAAACCTCTTACCCAGGTTAACTGGAGTGCAGAACCCTCCCTCGATTATTATTATGATCTCTACAAAATCGGGATCAACCTGACAAATCAACTCATTTCCTATATGACCATGAAAGACTGGTACGTCTGGGAAAAACCCAAACATCTCCTCATGGCACATGACAATAGTAAAGATTACGAAAAGAAAGCGTTAAAGAGAATCTTTGGCGATCTCATTTCCGATTCATGGGAGGATGATTCATCATGACGGTAAAAGAGGCTGTGGAACTTTTAAGGAAAGGTTTGTCCTATGCCAAGCGGACCAAATACAAAGAGGCAATGTCTTATTATGACAAAGCGCTGACCCTCGATCCGAAAAATCCTGAAGCATGGTATCTTCGGGCATCAGTATTGATCGATACCGGGAGGAGCAAAGAAGCGCTTGTTGACTGTGACAAGGCTATTGCACTTGACCAGAATTATGCCCCGGCCTGGTCAAAAAAAGGGTTGGCGTATTATAATCTTGAACTGTTCAAAGAGGGATTGTTCGCAAGTACGAGGGCATCATCATTGAATGGTAATGATGTAACTGCCTGGTTCATCAAAGGGGTCTGCCTTGATGAATTGGGCAGGAGCGATGAGGCACAGGAAGCATATGGCAAATCCCTTGAACTGGAGATCATTCTTGATATAGAAAATGAGAAAAAGAAGGTCGGCAGGTAATTTTTCTTAATTTTCTTTTTCTCTTCTCTGTTTTTGTTTCCCAAGCCTCGGGTTGCGGCAAATGCTTTTGCACTATTTGTCTCTTTACGAAACTATTATCCCGATGAAAACCAAGAACATCGATTAAAAGGAGGTTGTCGTATGATATCCAAAGTTATGGAAGAAGCAATTAACAAACAGGTCAACCGGGAGTATTACTCTGCATACCTGTATCTTGCAATGTCAGCCCATTTCGAATCCGTCAACATGAAGGGTTTTTCCAAATGGATGAGAGTCCAGGCACGAGAAGAGCAGACTCATGGGGATAAATTCTTGGAATACCTTATGGCTCGCGGTGGAAAGGTTTCTTTAGGAGCTATTGAGGCACCAAAGGCAAAATGGGCGTCAGCAGGTAAGGTCTTTGAAGAAGTCTATGCCCATGAACAGAAGGTTACCGGCATGATCCATGCTCTGGTAGAACTTGCGATCAAGGAAAAGGACCATGCAACATTTGAGATGCTCCAGTGGTTTGTCAAAGAACAGGTTGAAGAGGAGTGCAATGCCAGCGAGATCCTCGCCCAGATCATGACGGTCGGCGATGTGCCCGGGCATCTCTTTTACCTTGACCACCAACTCGGCAAGCGGGAATAAACCCCCGGATTTTCCTTTTTTTTTATCCAGAAAATAATGTTGCATAACATGGCCTCCAGTCATTGGAATGTCCGGTTCCGTTCTGGTATTTATGTAAAAGCAGTCACGGATATCTTTTTGATCGTACGAACACTGCTTTTAAAAAAAATGGCGGTGAGTTGCCGGTAATTGATGTCTAAAATCCCGGGCAACTAAAAATTGATCCATAAAAACAGGGTTAACATCTGGATCATAATGACGATGATAAAGGTCCGGTAAGTCAATCCTGCGTGTGAAAAATTTAGTTTTTTTTATAGGGGGGATTGTCCCTCTCAGTCGAAGGTGAATCTTTAACTCATTTTAATATTTATACCAACGTCCCTTGCTGTCATACTCTCCGGTGATCTGCTGATTGATAGGTACTGAACCCTTAGTGAGCGAGCGGAAAAAACATGCCTTATAGGTAGAGAGGATGGGCAGGAGAACCAAAAAGCCGAAGAAAAGGCAGACCGCGGTTACTATCGTTCCGTTAACTCCAATCATCCCGGCAAGCTGGTCCGGATTAAATTGTGCGATCTGCGTCTCGTTAAATCGCGTGATTGGTTCAAGTTTGTCAAAGAGAGCAGCTTCCCAGACAATCATGAGCGAGAACGTAATTCCGAAGAATACTACCGCTGATATTACATAGAACTTAAAAACCCGGATGGATTGCACTGTCACCAGTTCTATGCTGCGTTTGATGGAATCAAAGATCCGCCGGTCTTCGAATACTGCTGCGGTGTCAAAGAAAATGGTGAGGAATGCCACGGGCACGAGAATGCAGATGAAAAATACCCCCATGGACTCCGGGTTTGCCGGGGCTCCTCCAAACGAGATCGTGATCATGACAAGGGTAACGAGGATGAGGGTGCAGAAGATGATCACCAGCATGGGCAACAGTACCCGGAAGAAATACTGGATGCTCCCAAGGAAGAGCTCGCGAATGCCTCCGTTCCCGTTCCGGATCACCGCATAGCTCCCGGTAAGGAAAAAGACCGCAATCAGTGAAAATATTAAGATGAGGCGGCTGGCAGAGAAGATGCCCTGTGTATTGAATACCAGCCAGAGGATTGAAGCAAGAAGACCCGTCACCAG
Source organism: Methanoregula sp. (assembly GCA_041645055.1). Lineage (GTDB taxonomy): Archaea > Halobacteriota > Methanomicrobia > Methanomicrobiales > Methanospirillaceae > Methanoregula. The sequence continues at coordinate 5,719 of JBAZQT010000048.1, forward strand.
TCCCGGCACCCAGAGTACCGGGATGCGCCTGAGCAGGCCGAGGGCTTCTTTGAGCTCGGTTAAGACCATGGTTAACGGTTCCTCGGCATTGCCACAATCTCGCGTACCTGGAGATCAAAGAAGTTGGATGTGTGCGCGGGTTTGATAACGCAGACAGTATCTGCCCCGCTTGCGGTACCCCCGACAGCGACGACTTCATTATTTATGCCAATGGCACCCTGGTCAGCGGCAATAAGTACACATTCGACAGCAACCTTGAGCCCGACTGCAACAGTACGCCGGAGTGATTCAGCTACTGCGTCGGAGCGCGATCCGCCGCCAATCTTGGGTGAGCGGGAGAGCGCACGTTCCAGTCCTGACAGCGCGTGCGTGCCGGTTACAATCTTTACTCCCTGCCCGCGCAGCCGGTCTGCGATCTGCTGCGAAAACTCCCACTCGCCGGGTTTTGCAAATCCCATGACATGCGAGACGACAATCAGGTTTAAACCCGATCCTTTCATAGTGGCAAAAAAAACCTCTGCTGTTGAGCCCGATGTACTTGCAACAACGACGGTGTCAATCTTGAGTTCCTTAGCGCGCTCGATGGCAAACCGGGCTGCATCGGCAGTATTTGCCTCCCCCGGCTTTTCGAAATACCAGATTTTCTTTTGTGTGAACGACATAAGTACCTTTTATTAAGCCGGGATGGAAAAACTTTGTCAGATTCTTACCAGATACTATTGATGGTAATTAAGATTCATAATTCATTGAGGAACCAGAGATGATTACCCTAGCGCTTGCAGGCAAACCCAACTGCGGAAAATCCACGTTTTTTAAGGCCGCGACAATGGCAAACGTCGAGATTGCCAACTACCCCTTTACGACCATCAACCCGAACTTTGGTGTCGGGTACGTGCGGACGAAGTGTCCGTGCCATGATCTCAAACTCACCTGCACTCATTGCGTGGACGGCAACCGGTTTGTTGCCGTGAATTTAATTGATGTAGCCGGTCTCGTCCCTGATGCCCACAAGGGCAAAGGTCTGGGCAACCAGTTCCTCGATAATCTCCGGCAGGCAGATGCGATCCTCCACATGATCGATGCCAGTGGCGGCACTGATAGCGAAGGCAACCCGGTTGGCGTGGGAAACCATGACCCGGAAAAGGATATTGAGTTCCTCATCTACGAAATGACGATGTGGGTGCACGGGATCCTTGACAAGCACTGGTCACGGATCAGCCGGCAGTCGCAGGGCAAAGGATCGGCCATTGAGCTGGGTATTGCAGAGACGTTCACCGGTCTTGGCATCACCCCCGATGATGTTCGTGATTTACAACTAGAACTCAAAATTGATCTGATCCATGCATCGATTGACGATCTTATTCCCCTGTGCGCGGAGATCGTGAAGATCTCTAAACCGATGCTGGTCATAGGTAACAAGATTGATGAAGCGCCCGAAGCGCTGCGCACGAAACTCGCAGCAGCTAAAGTTGCGTTTGTCAGCGCAGCTTCAGAGCTTGCCTTACGGAATGCGGCAGGAGCGCACTTGATCGAGTACCTGCCCGGTGATGCAGAATTCAGGATTGCCAATGAAGGCACACTGTCAGCGCCGCAGAAAGCCGGGCTCGCGAAGATCGCGGCCCTGATGAAGCAGAACAATGGCACGGGCGTCCAGCAGGCAATTAACCGTGCGGTCTACGAGTTACTCGATATGATTGTCGTCTACCCGGTAGAAGATGAGAACCATTTCTGCAACAAGCAGGGCGATGTGCTGCCCGATGCATTCCTGATGAAGAAGGGATCAACACCCCACGATCTCGCGTTCCAGGTACACACGGATATCGGCAAGGGATTCCTGTACGCAGTAGACGCCCGGACAAAAATGCGGATTAAGGAAAACCACGTGCTCAAGAATGGCGACATTATCAAGATCGTGAGTGCGGCCAAGTAATCGTGCGGCGCAGGTATCCCATTCCACCCGTCGAAGTATGACGAGTGTCATACAATTGTCAGACAATTCAGCCGCACATTCAAAAAACAGCGGCAAAAATCCTCTTTTTTTGGCAGAAAACGGCATTTTCCCCACAAACCTTTTATAATGAAAATTCGAACAGGAGAATTACCTAGAAAAGAAACAGGCAGGAGGTGAAGTTCATGAGTGGAAAAATTTACCAGGCACAGGTGATTCGGAATTTCTTTGAGTGTATCACGGGAACCGACCGTAACCTGACCCGCATCTACATGTGCGTAATGAGTCTTGCAAAACTCCGTATGGAGTCTCCCGAGAAGATGTCGGCCCTTGTCGACCAGCTCAGGAAGAGCAAGATGCAGAAGGAGTTGTCGGTTGACATCCTCGATTACATGTGCGATGCAGCGAACCAAATCGAACTCAGCATGGTCCAGACTGCATTCGGTGTCAAGGATATCCGCGAAGTTGCTCAGGACTTCAGCGGTATCAGCATGGACAGTTTATAATCTTTTTTTCAAGTCGAGGTTTAAGAGGGAAGCTGGCTTTTTGAGTCAGCCGGTTTTTTTTCTCGCGAATGGAATTTTTGAAAGGGCATTTTATTTTAATCATCATTTTCTGTATTCGTTAGAATGGCACGATACCCTATTGTTTTAAAATAATATTGGGACGTAATCCGAGTAATTTTTTATCATAGGCATACTTTAAAAATTTCTCTTTCTTGGGATCCTTTCTCCATTTCTCCTCATCGAAAAAGTATTCATTTACAAAGTAATCAGAGTCTAAAATATCGATTCCAAATCCAATCCAAGAATCAGATTTAATCTGGTATTTTTTTAATTCGCAAAATGATGCGAGATGATTTAACAAATTTTCTCTTCCCACTTGTGAAAAAACAGTGATTCCAATCTTTTTTGGTTCGACAACGAAACTGAAATCATGACGCTTGCCGTCAATTTGTGTGTCTGAAATAATTTTTTTTAGAAATTTTATAAAATTCGTTCTACTTTCATGATTTAGATCCAAAAGCGTATTTGTCATTTTTGTAAAATTATTGGGTCGCAAATTCTCTAATTCGTTTATTATTGTTTTGATCTCTTTTTCAATTTTCAATTGAGGAGCTTCTTTTCCAAGAAGATAATGGTCGTCGAAATCTGATAAGAATTCAGGATCAAGGGAAATCATGTCTATTTTTTTACCGTTCTTTGTAGAAAAATCAAAATTTCCCCTCCCCAAATAAAGACCTAAAAAGCTCAACTCATCGTATGTAGAAATATTATTCTGTTCTTGTGCATCCAAACGTCTTTCAATGTAATGAATAAAAATTGCTGGAGAATTTAAAAATTTAGAGATAATTTCCAATTCAAAGAGGCTTACAGACCACGGATAATCATATTTTGAAAATAGTCCTAAATTTTCTAAGCGCTTCAAATTACTTGAAAAACTATGAAGTGGCTCCAAAGTAACATTAATTAAAATAAAATTAGTATTTTCCTTAAAATCAATTTCTAAAACAATTTTTTTATTCGAATCCTGAAACTCCGATTTTTTTCTAGATTTTATATAATCTTTCACTCGTAAAGCTTGGGAGTGTGCATCACAAACTAAACGTTTTAAGTCAGTTTTTATTCTTTCCAATCCACCTCTTTTTGCGGAAAGTGAAAAATTGCCAGATTTCGATTCGATGATGATTACATTATTACAATATTGGATGATGTGATCAACTTCAAATGTCGCACCATTGTATTCGTAATACAAATTTTTAAAAATGTCTCTTTCGGGAAAAATTTTTGAAATACAGTCATGGACTTTGTTTTCAGTATAGTTTGACTTAATTTCCCTATATTTCTGCCAATTTTTAGAATTTGCAATTTTTTCATTATACAACAAATCTTCAAAAATAGAAGGTAATTTTTGAAACAAATCAATGGGAATAAATGAGTAAAACTTTCCTTTATGACATATCAACGGTTTATTAAAAATTATATTATTATCTAACGGGGACTCGTATTTTTCATTTCCTTCACCAAAATGGCAAGAAAGTGTGGATAGATATTTTCCAAATGTTTCAGTATCTGCTATATGATTGTCCTCACAAAATTTTTCGGGAGAAATTTCTAATATCTCTCTTATTTTTGAATAAAAAATTCGGTTTTTCTCATCATCTTGAAATTCTGTTTTTTGAACAGTTCTTTTCCTTTGATTCAAATTATTGACGTAATTATCTTCGATTAGTTGTCCAAAACGAATAGCATCCTCTATTGTAAATCCATATTGTTTTTTGAAAAAATCATTGAAATGACCAAATGTTTCTCTTAATAATTCTAATATTTGAAACGGATATTTCTCTGGATTTGTTTGACCAATTAATCCATGAATCCTAGCTGAATGTATTATATCTTCATCCTGACCAACTGAATTTTTTAAAATAGGATGTAAAGATAGTCCATATTTTATAAAATATGAATACAATAAATTCAAAATATCATCAATTTCTTGAAAAGTAGGTTCCTGTTCAGAAATTGCTCTACTTTTTAGAGATAATCCAATAATAAAAGGCACACAAGCCGTATCAGAAAGAGTACCATAATATTCGGAATATGAGACTCCTTCCGTGCGGGTTTGTGTAAGGAGAGAAATCCTTGATAATATCTCCAGTTTATTAATTGAATTAACTTTTTCTTCCAGTTTATTTTTTATATCAATGCATTCTTTTTGGGCATTATTTACCATTTTTAAGAAATCAAATTCAGTTTCTCGTCCAGTAGAATCCATAATTTATCAATCGATATATTTGTAATCTCTAAATGTGCGTGTCCAATTATTAATCTATTAACATATGATCGAATCCGTAAGAGAGGGGGTAACAGGCTAAATCTGAATAACATACGATGCTCCCGCCGCCCCCGAAGGGGCGCCCCCGTGGCGGTTCAGGTGCTATCCCCTGTTCTCTGCCCAGCGAGGCCCCACCGAGGCGGCCGAGCGACCCCCGCAGGGGGTGGGCTTGCTCGCCTTTTAAAAATAAAATAAAAATCTTCCACAAAACATGGGCGGACCCCCTAACCCCCCCTCTAGGGAAAGAGAGGTACCCCCCAGGCATATTGTCCCATTCCCGCCCCAATAATCCAGCGCCAGCTCAAACCGCTAAACATTTTATACATCCCCACCAACTCCGGGTTATCAATGCCTTCACAGATCAATCCCTGGAAAATTCTCATCGCTGTCGTATTGATTGTCTTAGTATTTTTTGCCTGGATATTTTACCAGTTCGATCAGATCGCACGCCAGAGCGAGCGCCACGCGTACAGCTATTCAATCGATCTCTCCTATAACACCACGATCGAAAATGTAACATTTTTCCTCCCTGTTCCTGAGCGGAACACTTCTCAGTTTTTCATCGAATCTCTTCTGAACGGGACTGCGAACGGAGTGTCACCGGAATGGAATCTTTCGATCGTCCGGGAGAACGGAACTCCCATGCTCGCAATAAAGGCTGCCCGGATGGTCCCTGAATATCATGGGTACCCGATCCGGATCGAACCGGGAGTGAGTGTTCTTCCAACAACCATGGTCCCCGGCCGTGAGTACTCCAGTGATACGCCTGTCCTCATGCCCGTGTCGATTGGAGTAATGGAAACGAGAACTTCAAAAATCGAAACCCGAACACCGATTGATCATGAACCTGTCTTTTTTCCCAAGGGAGTATTTACCTTGGGATTAGGAATCCCTCCGGTCTATAACGGCCCCGTGTATGATCACCCGGTTCCGGTTTATGTCAGGTACACATCAGAATACCCGGCGGCGATTTCACTCCGCGTTGGTGTCCATGGTTCCAACATGATCTGGAAAGGTGGCTGGCAGAGTAATTCTTATTCTGATACCGTTCTTGTCGAGATCACAAACAATACACAGGGATGGGTAATGGGAGAGGGGAAACTCACAACAGCGGATGGGGTATATTATTGAAACCGTTTTGCTCTGAATAAAAAAGGAGATTTCCGTTCCTGTTGTCAGCGCCCGTCCCCATACCGGAAAATCTCCACCGCAAAATAATCGCAAAAACAGGTTTGCCGGATTGCATGAGAATGACCATGCGATTTCTGGGAGTGGTGCCGCCGTTTTCCCGGACAAGCACGTTAACCCCATGGGGAAATGAAACAATTTCAGCGGGCTTTTGCTGAAAACTTTTCATCAAACCTTGATTGAAAATTATCTATCGCGATCATGTTCGTGATTGAAAAACTGATCCGGATCAATTGAACATTGATTAAAAATTTTCTGGCAAATCTCGATTGGAGAATTTTGAGCAGACATTGATAGATAAATTTTCATCAAACCTTGATTTGGAATTTTCAACCGGGCCTTGATTGAAAAATTCCGGGCAGACTTTGATTGCATTTTTTCCATCAAACCCTGATTGAAATTTTTGCATCGCAATCATGATCGTGATGGAAAAATTGATCCGGATCAATCGTACCTTGATTAAAAAATTTCAGGTAGACTTTGATTGAAAGTTTTTGAGCGAATCTTGATTGAAAAAATTTTCCGGAATCCATTGCAAAAACCCACGTGCGAATATCGATCAGACACCCCAATATGGGCCTTTTTTCCACCAAAAACACCAAGTTAACTCCAATCAAAAAACCTCCTAATCCGGGCATTTTACGGGCTCTGATTTCTGTATCTCTCCAAAATGGGCTCCATTTTAGTGAAAATAGACCCCTGTTCGATCGAAAACTCCTGGAGTATTTGCATGAACAGGGGTCCGGATCATGTCAGACAAAACAGGTCTTCAGGCAGTTCCTGCAGCTCCAAAAGATGATCTATTTGGAGCCCGTTTCGGGCTCCGATTGCCATTTTCCTGATCAAGTTTTCAGATTTTTTGAAAGTAGTGTCCACTGCTATAGAAAAAACTGTTTAAAACGGTTATTTCTCAAAAATAACCAATTTACTCGCGATTTGAGCCTGCAATTTAGCGGGCTTCTGCTGGGCACCAGTTTTAACATTTAATTAAGCAGGTTTTTTAGCAGAAACTGTCTGCAAATGCCCTTGGTTGCCGACTATTGCAATCACGTCGGAGAATCAGGGGAAAATGTGGGTTTTGTTACGCCGATAAATTTTTCGAACGGTTGGGTGTATCTCTCCCACTCACCCTTTCCGGATCTCTTCCATAAACTCCGGCCCATACTTTTCCAGCTTGTATTCCCCAACACCGGAAATTGTGGAGAAACGTTCCCGGTCACCGGGTCGGGTACACGCCATCTCATGCAGACTCTTGTCCGGGAAGATGACATAGGGCGGTACACCATTACGGTCTGCGATTTCCTTTCGCAGGGATTTAAGGCGCAGGAACAATGCTGTGTCTTCAGGACCTGCACTCTCCATGGTCGCGGTTGGTGTTCGCTTTGTTGTTTCGCGTTCGGGAACCGGGAGCATGACACGCGTTCTTCCCTTGAGCAGTTCTTCACTTTTTCCGGTACAGCAGATTACCGGGTACTTATCGCCCGTCCGGTCCAGGTATCCCTGCCGGACCAGCTCGTTGATCCAGGTCCGGTACTGGGCCTTGCTGTACTTTTTCCCGGAACCATATGCCGGCAGAATGTCCAGATGGTAATCCTTAATTTTTGTACTCTTTGAACCGCGGAGTACATCAGAAACAAGTTCGATGCCAAAGCGCGAGGGCAGCTGCTTAACACATCCGACAATCATCGTAGCCGGTTCGGTGCAATCAATCATATCGGGCGGGTGATCGCAGTTATCGCACGATGCGCAATTCTCCTCAGTATACTCTTCGCCAAAATAGGTGAGCAGGTACTTCCGCCGGCACGTGGTAGTCTCGCAATACTCTGTCATATCCCGGAGTTTATTGAGGGCTAACCGGAGATTCCGCTCACCCGTATCGTCATGCTCCAGCATCGAGCGGACCCGTGTGTAATCCCCCCGGCTGTACAGCAGGATGCACTCGCTGTACTGGCCGTCACGACCCGCCCGCCCGGTCTCCTGGTAATAGGATTCCACGGTCTTTGGCAGATCGTAATGGATGACAAACCGGACATCGGGTTTATTGATACCCATGCCAAACGCGACCGTTGCGCAGACGATATTTATCGTATCGTGGATGAACGCATCCTGGATTTTTTCGCGCAACGGTTTTGAGAGCCCCGCGTGATAGGCCTGTGCCTTGAACCCGCGTTTCTGGAGATCGGCTGCAATCTCTTCGGTCTCTTTCTTACTCAGGCAGTAGATGATCCCGGAATCGGAACGGTGCTGACCGATATAATTTGCAAGAAAGACCATCGGGTTTTTCTTTGGGATAATCCGGTACTGGAGATTTTTCCGGTTGAAGCTGCCGATAAATTCCCGGGCCCCGGACAGACCGAGTTGTTCACAGATGTCCCTGCGCACCTCGGGAATTGCGGTTGCGGTTAATGCCACAAGGGGAACTGCCGGAAATACTTTTTTTAATTGGGCCAGCTGCCGGTATTCCGGCCGGAAGTTGTGGCCCCATTCTGAGATGCAGTGCGCCTCGTCAATCGCAATAAGATGGATGGGGGCCTCTCGAAGCGAATCAAGGAAATTAGGCTGCATGCATTTCTCCGGTGAAATGAACAACAAACGGAGACTCCCGTCTTTCAACTCACGCTCAATCCGGGTCCGGTCCCGGTAATCCATGGAACTGTTAAAAGCAGCAGCAGCTATTCCCCGGGCATTGAGATCGTCGACCTGATCCTTCATCAGCGATATCAGCGGAGATATAACAACCGTGAGACCGCCAAAGTACAGGGAGGGTAACTGGTAGCAGAGCGACTTTCCGCCGCCGGTTGCCATGATCGCGATCGTGTCGTTACCGTTTAAGATCGATTCGATGATCTCTTTCTGGTGGGGTAAGAATTGGGAATACCCCCAGTATTTTTTTAAGAGTTCATCGGTTTTGTTCATTGCAGGTCCCTTAACGATGCACTTCTTGACTTGAATCGCACATAGTTCGCCGGATCGCTACAAGAATCCTTTGGCATTACACAAGAATATTTTAAAATATGAAAGAAAAACCGTTGCAGTCCAGCCGAATAAGATTTTGAAAAAGAAAAAAAGGGAAGTACTCTTCCTTACACGATTCCGAGCGCTTTTTTGTATCCCGTCAGCAATCTCACAATAAATTTCCGGTGTTCTCCCATTGCCTCTTCATCGTCTGATGAACCTACAAGAGCGGCTACATAAACAAGGACGAGTGCGTTGTCGAGCTCAAGTGTCCCGGGATCTTCAACCATATCCGGTGCAAGCTTGATTGCAGTATACGTGCGTTCCTGCTCATCAAATCTCAATGACAGATCAGCAGTCACTAAAGAATTGTCAAGATCCTGCGCATTGGCAAGCACAATCCCGAGCGCTTTTTTCAGTGAAGCATATGCCCCCTGGTGTGCAGGATTTTTCCCGGGCCCCAGCAACTCAATGGCATGTTTGCATTCCCTGGCCGCGTTGGCATAAAGACCAAACCTGAATGCAAGGAATGCCGATGCGATCTCATGGGCAGTCGTATCAGGAATATCATCGATTCCCTCTTTTATTCGCTCGATATAGTCAGTAAGAAATTGTTCCATAAAATATCGCACCCACTTTTTTTTATGTCGTTTTGATTCTTCTAGTAATTTTAGAATCATACAGTCATGAACATATCTTTCTGACCCGGAAAGGTCTAAGTGGATAAGCAGAACCCGGACCATCAGAGGATTATTAGGGCAAGGAGCACCAACATAAAAAACCGGTATGGGTGCAGTTATATTTTCAGATGTGCATGCCGATGCAGGAGCGATTGCCGCACTCTCTGCATGTATACGCACTCCGTCATTTTTGGAAGCATTTGGCCCGATAGACCGGGTCATAAATCTCGGAGATCTCCTCCATCGCGGAGATCACCCGAAAGAAGCTCTTGAAAAGATCCATACTCTTTCGCGCGAGTACAAGCTCATCTCTGTCATGGGCAATCACGATCATGCATATCTCAACGGGGTATTAGTAAGTGGGAGTGATGCAGCGAGCATGTATCGCCATGAACAGCTGAGGGATTCTCCCCTCCTTTCAATATTTGAACGGATGCCCATGGAATGGTCGGACAATGGAATGTTGTTTGTCCACGGTGGGCCGATGGAACTGGGAACCCAGACACTCCGGCTCAAGTGCTGGCAGCGCCTTTCACACGAACCGGGAGATTCATTTACCGGGTATCATTATACTGCGGGTATGGCATTCGATGCCCTTCAGGCCCGGGGATTAACTCACCTCTGCTGCGGGCACCAGCATACTCACATCTGTTGCCGGAAAACCCCGCAGGGCATTGAGCAGTACCCGATTGATTTTTTACCACTTCCCCGGCAAAAAACCGGCAACGATCTGCAGCTTGAAGTGGCAAGGATACCCCTCGATCTGCCGACCCTCAACCGGGTGGGCGGATGCCATGGAAGCGAACCGGAATTTGCCTATACTGATTACTCTGCATTTACCTACATCCGTATTGTCAGATGATCGATTTTCATTTTTTTTTGTGATTCACCTTTTGGCACGGGAAGAACATAATTTATCTCAATGATTTGGGACTGTTTTCTGCCATGCATATAAAGTCAGACACGTATTCTCAGAAATGTATATATATCGTGACCACAAAGTGGTTATTATGCCTCGTGCAGGCGAGGGACGTTCAATTCGAATCGATCCCGAGGTGTATGAGGCGCTGCTCGTATTGAAACGAGGAAATATGACGTTCTCCGACGTCATCGCCCAGATGCTCAATGACTGCTACGGGTTGTCGGAAAAAGATCCGGCAAAACAGAGTGATCTGGAAGACTTCGTTGAGATCAATGCGCGCTAACGATCTGCAGGTATTCCCTGAGGATCCGGATAAAAACAAAAATGAAACCTGATGGCAGGAATGTTCCGGTAGATTACCCTCATACCGGTGTATTCGTGTCAGCCTGAAGTTGCACGACCCCCCCAACAATACCCTCTATTTTTTCTCTGATTTCTTCTGTTACGACCGGGATCTTCCCGCTGGTTTTGGCTTTCCACAGAACGAGTTCGCTGTGAATCTGCCGTTCTTTTTCGAGCATGCTGTTGAGCTGGGTTTTTTCCCGCATCAGTGAATTTCCCCGTATAATTATTGGGTGAGTAGACAGCACCGTCTCTGCATTCCGGCAAGTTTCATCACAGGCAGCGAGTTCAGCACAGAGCTCCGACATCGTTGTGCAAAAAGCGTCAGTATCGGAAAAAACTTCGCGCTCTTCCCGGTTTTTTAAGGGAATTTCCTCTGCCGTGATCATCCGTTGCACAACCGGGCAGGCTGCAGCAAGTGCTGTCCTCATGCTTGCCGGGTCCGGAAGATCGTGATGTGAGAGTATTGCTATGGCATTTTTAAGGGAAGCTACCTCCCCGGTCTGATGTTGTTTTGCTGCAATTTTTTCAGCTTTCTTAAAAACATGGGAAGCGGTCATGGACAGTGCAGCATAGTTCCGGGTAACATCGTTGCGTTTCTTCTCTTTCTCTGCAAGTGCAGATTTGCACTCAGTTACCGCACGTTTTCCATCAACATCCGATGCCAGCCCGGTCTCTTCGCGCTCAATTGCCTCGAGACGGCTGGTGTTCTCGTTAATACGAGCCATAGTACGGTGCTCTTTTTCAATGGTTCGTTGCATATCCTCCTTCATATCCAGTATTGACTGGTAAAGAGCGGCCACCGCATCAATCGCTGCTTTCTGTTTCTGGTACGCGGCGAGAGCAGCGGTCAGGATATTCATCTCCTTTCCCATTGCATCGATTGTCATTTTGACGGCTTTTATTTCTTCGGGAAAAACGGCCTGGAGATATCGTCCCTGCCCGCGGTTACTGTTCAGGCAGGATTTCAGGCATTCAACAGCCTCGGTATAGAACTCTTCAATATCGTCCGAGAGGGGTTTTACAAGAGCTGCATTCATTGCTTTTACGTAAAGGGGCAGGGAATTTTTTGCAACAGCTTTTAATTTCGGGTGAAGAGCCGGATCGTGTTCTGAGCCGGATATACTGTTCACAATAAGCTGTAACTGTGCAGCGGAATTCCGGATATTCTGCATCGGGGCTTTAGCTGCTTCTTCAAGCGCTGTTCGCGCGTTCTTCTCACGTCCGGCAACCCATGCGGGAATTGAACTGAATGCAATAACTACGGGTGCCGGTTTTTTTGGACTCATGAGATTTTTTATAAAATCGTACATTCATTTCACCTGCATTGGTTCCTGACTCACCATATCTGCTGTCATAATCTTAATCATCGCGTGCTATCTGGCAGAGTCGCTCAGCACCGTCAATCTCCCTGAGCACCTGGACGACTGCGGGTGGCAGGAGCTTCTTCCAGGGTTTGCCATTGAGTATACGCTCGCGGATTTTTGTACCGCTGAGCGTATCGCGCTCGTACATTGCCGGTGACTGGACTTTTACCCCGGCTTCGGAAAAGAGCCGGACAACGAGCGGGTTTGATGAGTAGCAGAGATCGAACGGTGGTGCCATAGATCGGACGTGAGCTACCCAGAGTGCGTTGCGTTGGATATCTTCTATAGGTATTACATAATAGGGGCAGCCAAGTGATTCAAGCGCCCGGGTAATCATGAGCACACGTTCTCCGGCCGTGAACGGATTATCTATCTGGTGGGAGAGTTGAGCGCTGCCAATCCCGATGACGATCTCATCTACTTCTTGTGCAATATGTTCGAGCACCTCGTGATGCCCGTTATGATACGGCTGGAACCGTCCGATATAAAATCCCCGTTTCATGGTTGTTCTCCTTGCGTACCCGCACCCATATTTGCAATCCGCGCGGCAAAAGCACCTGCAGTAAAACCGGCATCGATATTTACTATAGCAATAACCGAACAGGACTGGAGCATGCTCGCCAGCGCTGCTCTTCCTTCTCCCATGTACCCATACCCCACGCTGACGGGAACGCCAATTACCGGTTTGTCAAGAATCCCGGCAACGATTGATGGGAGTGTCCCTTCACGCCCGGCACAGACGATGAACACATGCGCATCCATCAGTGGCTTTAATGCCGGGAAGAGCCGGTGAATGCCCGCGGCACCGACATCATATGCTGTCCGAACAGTGCAGCCCATTTCCTCGGCAATGATCTTTGCCTCCTCGGCTACCCGGATGTCGGATGTTCCTGCAGTGATGATCGCGACAATGCCACCTGTTGGCCGGGGCAATTGTCCGTTCGACAGGACAAGCACACGACCGCTCTCCCGGTATTCCGTTGAAAGGTTTCTACTTTTGGCATAAGTTTGGATATGTGCAACCTGTTCAGGACTGACGCGCGTGATCACACAACGCCCGGTTGTTTCTGCATGCCGAACGGCAATCTCTGAAAGATGTAAGGGATCTTTTCCCTCAGCAAGCACCACTTCCGGCATACCGCACCGCACATTTCGTCCCAGATCGATACAGGCAAAATCCCCCACATGCTCAAGGCGAAGCCCTTCAATCCCCTGTGCTGCCTCATCAAGGGAGCACTCACCATTCTTATAACGTGAGAGAATTTCCTGCACAGACTGGTTTGGCGGCATGGTTTTGACAATACAGATATGGAACGGCGTATAATAAGTTAGTTCATTAACATGTCCTATCTCATCTATGTCGCCATGCTCGGCACCGCTGCGGTTCTCTTTCTCTGGCTGCGGGATGCGCGGATCTTTTTCCGGACAGGTCTCCCCGGCTACCGTAAAGCGGCGTACTATGGTGTGGGTTATGGTGCTCTTGCAACGCTGGGCGGGGCATTTACCTTTACGATGCCGAATTTCGAATTACTGGGTCTTGGCCTGATCCTTGCGGCGATGTACCTGCAGGGAAGGATTGTGCGGGAAAAAGTCTGGGGGAATGAAGATACATTTACCCGGTTCCTTGGCAGTGTACCAAGACACAAGGCGAATAAGAAATAACGAATACCGACCAATACAGGATAAGGATTTTTATCATGCTCCAGAAACCGAGAGGAACGCGGGATTTTTTACCGGATGAGATGGAGGCGCGGCGCGCTGTCGAGATGAAGTTGCGTGAAGTTGCGCGCTGCTATGGATACCGGGAAGTCTGCACTCCCGAGTTTGAGGATCTCGAACTCTTTACCATGAGGTCCGGGGAAGGTATCATCGAAGAGATGTACGTCTTTGAGGATAAGGGGGGCAGGAAACTTGCCCTTCGCCCGGAGATCACCGCTGCCGTGATCCGGATGTATATCAATGAGGCAAAAGTCGCCCCCAAGCCATTGCGCTGGTGTTATTTTGCCGATTGTTTCCGGTACGAGCGTCCCCAGAAAGGCCGGTACCGCCAGTTCTGGCAGTTCGGGGTCGAACTGATTGGTGCGGATACAGCAGCTGCCGATGCGGAAACGATCATGCTGGCTTCCGATATGCTGAACGCAACCGGTGTCACGTATGAGCTGAAAGTCGGCCATCTCTCCTTTATGAAGAATCTTGTAAAAGATCTCGAACCGGCGATGCAGCGCAGGGTGCGGGCACACCTTGACAAGAAGGATTTTGACGGGCTGAATGCCACGCTCGAATCTTTGGACCGGACGGATCTTGCAACCTCCCTCACCGCACTGGTCAGCACCCGTGATCTTGCTGAAGCCTTCGAGATAGCGGGTGAAATCCCGGAGAAAGAACGGTTCGAGAAGACCGTTGGTTCGCTCGATGCGGCCGGTGTAAAATATTCCCTGAACTTTGGCATTGCGCGTGGCCTGGATTATTACACAGGCATGGTCTTTGAAGGATTTGCGCAGAACCTCGGAGCAGAGAACCAGATCCTTGGCGGGGGAACCTACCGCCTCGCCCACCTCTTTGGCGGCGATGATGTCGCCTCCTGTGGTTTTGCTATCGGGTTTGACCGGGTGATGGTCTCTCTGGGTGATATCAAGTCAGCTACAGTTCCTGTTGTGGGACTCGTCTGCACGAGCGAAGGGCGTAATCGCGCGCTCGAAGTCGCAAAGACACTACGCAGCGCGGGCATCCGCACAGAAATGGATCTCATGGAGCGCGGACTCGGTGCCCAGCTTGCCCATGCTTCAAAGACCGCAAATTTTGCGATCGTTATCGGCCAGCGTGAAGCCGAGTCCGGGCAGGTTACGTTAAAAAATCTGTTGACCGCCGAACAAAAGACGGTCAATCTTGCAGCAGCAATCGCTGAGGTGAGAGCGTTTGGTCCTCGCTGACGAGCTCGCCAAGCAGCAGCGCAGCATCAGTGTCGCGGAATTTTTCGAGAAGAACAAACACCTGCTGGGATTCGATTCCCCCACTCGCGGCGTCATCACCACCATAAAAGAGGCGGTGGACAATGCGCTTGATGCCTGCGAAGAGGCGCAGGTATTACCGGATATTTTTATCAGCATCAAAAAAGTTTCCGGCGATATCTTCCGGATCATCGTTGAGGACAATGGCCCGGGAATTGTCCCTGCTCAGGTGCCGTACGTGTTCGGCAAACTGCTCTATGGCTCCCGGTTCCACCAGATCCGGCAGACGCGCGGGCAGCAGGGTATCGGGATCTCTGCCGCCGTGCTCTATGCGCAGTTGACCAGCGGCGTTCCGACCGTTGTGATCTCGCGTACTGGCCATAAGGAGCCAGCACACAAATTCGAGATCCAGATCAAGATCGAGACAAATGAACCTGACATCATCTCCCAGCAATCGATTGACTGGGACCGGATTCACGGCACCCGGGTGCAGATTGAGTTCAAGAGCACGATGTCGGCAAAAAAGAAGCTGCTCGAGTATCTCAAGTATACTTCTATCGTGAACCCCCATGCCCGGTTCCGGGTGGAGCTGGACGATGATGCGTTCACGTTCGAGCGCGTGAGCCAGGAAATCCTCGCGTGCCCCATCGCTGTCAAACCGCACCCGCACGGGATTGAGTTCGGGCAACTCAAACGGATGGCCGTGGCGAGTGACGAGAAACTTGCCGATTTCCTGATGGAAAATTTCAGCCGTGTCGGGAAGAAGACTGCGCAGGAGATGTGCGATACGTCCGGACTCAAGGCCACGGTGAAGGTATCGGGACTCTCTGCGGATCATCTCAAGGCGCTCCTTGCTGCCATGCAGGATGTCCCGGTACCTCCCCCACTCACCGTCCAGTGTCTTTCACCCATTGGCGAGGAACTAATCCGGCGCGGGCTCGACAAGGAGTTCCAGATG
>JBAZQT010000049.1:0-21715 GCA_041645055.1 Methanoregula sp.
GACATAGTCTGCGTACTCAGCAACTTCAATAGGACAAGCAGTCGCATGAGGTCCACCAACAATGGTGATACAGTCAGCTACGGCAATCTCATCGCGATAGAATGACTCGTTGAGTGAGTTGATACTGTAGCAGGTCACATCTGCTTCAGGTCGATTAACAAGTCGCAGGGAAAAACCGGATAATTCAGACGCTGCTGATAGTGCCGCATACGAATTCCGTGCTGCGTGAATTTGTCGCCAGTTTACCTGCATGATAGAAAAATCGTCTTTTTGTCCTTAAAAAAATTAAAAGGGGGAATTGTTTACATGCGGGTGCGGTACGGGCTCATCACATCGTTGATCGTGTAACTCTGCCCGTTGTCCATGGACACTCTGACAACCACGCGATCGGTCTGTTTGGTACCTTCGAGTTCAACCAGATCACCTTTCTTTATGCCAATTGTTGCTGTCTTTATCTGCCCATCTGAACGGTAAAGAGTCACATCAATCTTTTTTACATGGATCTGACCCATACCTCCCTGGAAGATGACCGGAATATTACCCAGGTAATCCTTTTCACCGACATCTGCCGTAACCATGTTATAATCCGGCACGATATCAGTTGGAGAGACAACCAGGTTGCCACCAGATGAAGAAGAAGTACCTGGAGAACCGGTCCCTGAACCTGTCGCTGGTGCAGCGGGAGTGTTCTGCGTCCCGGTGCAGCCGGCAATCGCAAGAGCGGCACAGATGAGAATAATTATAGAAAGAGTGACTCGGTACTGCATACCAGAACGTACGAGTTGGAGTTATATGATGTTTGTGCTCATAATCAAAAAATCAGGGTGAGGCAAGTTCACTATCATATTCCAGCTCCCCAAGCTCCCCATCTACGGTCACGCGGATACCATTTTTGAGCTTTGTTAATGGTACGTCAATCCGGTCGATCATGGGAATTTTACTGATGATTGCACCCGTTGCAATGATCGCTTCTGCTTCTGCATTCACGATTGCCAAAGGCGCATGTCCGTTCATGCTCAATGCATACAGAACATACGATCCAACCGTTGAACCCTTGCCATAGGGAAACACCAGAACTTTACCGGATATGCACTGCCCGTTGAGCGGGTGGCCTTTTTCTACAATAATTCCCGAGTCCGGATCCACTCCCGACAAAAATGAGATCGGTTGCGGGCTCACGAGTAGCGGGCCGCTTGCCTTCCCTGTTGAAATCCCTCTTCCCCTGATTAGCAAAATCACACCTAATAAATGTTTGAAGATTTCAGTATATGATAGATATGGAAGAGACAGCCGTCAATACCTCCGCTCCCCAAAATGAGCTCAAATACCAGATACAACTCAACGAGCTCGAGGCTACCCTGTTAGAGTTAAAGATGAAAGCTGACGAACTCCAGAAGGAGAACGGCCAGCTCAAGCGCGAGAACAACCAGTTAAAGCGCATGCCACTCTTTGTTGCGGTTGTAGTCGACATCCTTGAAAACGGTGAGATTTACCTCCGCCAGCAGGGAAATAACCAGGAATATCTTACCCTGGCACCAGAAGAACTTCGTAAGCAGATAAAACAAGGGGCAAAAGTTGCCGTTAACAACGCTCTCTCTATTGTGAAAGTTATCGGAAATATCTATGATTCCCGCGTGCGGGTTATGGAACTGGAAGAATCACCGGATATCAGCTATGCGCAGATTGGCGGTCTTGTTGAGGAGATAAAGGAAGTTCGTGAAGCCGTTGAATACCCGCTGACACGACCGGAGATATTCAAGCGCGTAGGTGTCGAACCACCGAAGGGCATCCTGCTCTACGGTGCACCGGGAACCGGTAAGACCCTTATTGCAAAAGCCGTAGCCCATGAAGCAAAAGCCACTTTCATCCGCATGTCCGGTAGTGAACTGGTCCATAAATTCATCGGGGAAGGAGCCGGTCTTGTCCGCGAACTTTTCCAGCTTGCCCGCGAACGTGCACCTGCGATAGTCTTTATCGATGAGATTGATGCCGTAGGAAGCATGCGCACAAATGACGGGACTTCCGGCAGCGCTGAAGTCCAGCGGACCATGATGCAGCTCCTTGCAGAGATGGACGGGTTTGACAACCGGGGCGATGTGCGGATAATGGCAGCAACAAACCGTGTGGACATGCTGGACCCGGCACTGCTTCGTCCCGGCCGCTTCGATCGCTTGATCGAGATTCCCCTGCCCGATCTTGACTCCCGGCTTGAGATCCTGAAGATTCATTCACGGAACATGCATATGGAAGGTGTGAGCCTTGATATCATATCGGCAATGACCGAGAAAGCAACCGGTGCCGAGCTCCAGGCAATCTGCCGCGAAGCAGGGATGATGGCTGTGCGGCGCGAGGCAGCCTCAGTCGAGATGGCTGATTTTACGACTGCGGTTAGAAAAGTCAAGTTAGAAAAGATTACTGACACCCGCATGTATACATAAACACTACAGGATACCTAGTTCAACAGGAACACATGCTCATGAAAATGGAACCGCTATTTTCATTATAAGAAGTGTTCTGGAATTCCCCCTTACAGGACTATCACCAGGAGATCGTATGAACATCCTTGTGCTCCAGAAGGCAGGTATCGATCTCCACCATACCCTTTTTACTTCCGAAACCAGCCGGATGGTGTTGCGTTTTTATCACCCGAAGAGAAAACCCTGCGGGGTTTTGATAACGACAACATCTCTGGGAAGCGCTATGTCACTCGTGGCAGAACTGCGCTGGTATATCAGGCGCTATGCTAAGGAATCGCTCTTTGAAGTAGCAAAAGGAATATACTGCACCCAGCAGATGGCGCAGGATATCTATTACGAACGAGTGACCGTTCTCGGTACCACATGGCCACATCGCAGGCTCTATGGATTCAAGGAAGGCAAACTGATCAGCACTGTGATCATGTCACCGGGTTCCACGGTCGAAGAGTACCACCAGGAATATGCCGGTGTCGATAAAGCGATCGAGATCTGGTGCACAGAAGACGAAGTGGAAGATATCGAAGAACCAATCCCGCTCGAAGAAGCGGGCGGGGAAACCGACGAAGAATAAATCAATACATTTGTTTACACCATCCCCATACCAGAAGGTTGCAGATCGTCCCTACTATATCCCCGAAATAAACAGAGGGATCTCCATAATCCTGAGAGAAAAGTTCATAGCGAAAAAATATACTTTTTTTAATAAAGACTGACGTTTAAACGGATTGTTTGGAACAGATTATTGTATCAGGCTTTAAGCCGTCCAACAATCGAGCAAGGAAATCAAACACTGAAAAACTAAGAGCTTTCGTGATAGAGAATACCAGAATCCGGTTTATTCGCTATTAATATCCCCTGTTTTTTCAATCAATTTCTGATTCATATCGCTCTGAGTTTGAACATGATGACTCGTAAGAAATGGATTCCGAATGAACATAGGACAGGTTATCAGAGTTTTAAAAACTATGATCAAAACTCATTTAATGAAATATCGATAACAGAACATCACATGAAAAACGGCATTTCTCTCTTGATATCAGTACTCCTTGCGATACTCATCCTGTCTGCCGGTTGTACCGACTCTGAACCCGCCACAACGTCTTCTCCCGGCAAACCCACTACGACCGGCACTAATGCCGGGGGTGTGAATGTTGACACCAACTATATGGATTCCATTCTTGCCTCCACTTACGTCCAGCTTGATGATCTCAAAATAACTTTCATCGATTTCAATATCACTAACCCAACGGGCAGCCAGAAGACGGTTATCGTTGAATCGGAGGTCCCGGGCTTTACCGAGAAGGCAGTTAATACGGTCGATGTTCCTGCCCACGGGAATGTAACGATCGGGCAGGCCCCTTCACTCCGCACCAGTGCCATCCCCATGGAGATGACAACCGCAACGCTCCACGTTAAGGTCACCCTTGCTGACGGGACACGCATCAATGAGCAGACCGTCCCCATCAAAATTTACGCAAAGGATACGATGGTCTGGGCGGTTTCTGATGGCGAAGACGTGACCATGATGACACCCTTCATCGGCGCGTGGGTGACCCCGCATGCAGTTGGGATCGACCCGCTCGTGCGCAAAGCTGCCGGGTACCATCCCGACAAGTCTATCGGGGGGTACCAATGCCAAGGCAGCTGCACGGATGCAGCGTGGCAGGAATACACGAATGAACAGGTGAAGGCCATCTTTACTGCGCTCAAGAACGATTACCAGATCACGTATATCAACTCCCCCACAACCTTCTCAAAGGCAACTGACGCCTCCCAGCGCGTCCGACTGCCGGCAGATTCCCTTACATCAAAATCGGCCAACTGTATCGATGGGGCAGTCCTGTACGCATCGGCGCTTGAATCCATCGGCATGACGCCTCATCTTGTCCTTGTTCCCGGCCATGCGTTTGTCTGTTATGAGACAAAGCCAAACGCGCCCGATTCTCTTAACTGCCTCGAGACCACAATGACCGGTGATTCGACGTTCCAGGAAGCGGTCCAGAGAGGAAATGAGGAATTCCTTACAGAGATCAACAACGGGAATTTCAAGTCGGGAGCCTCACAGGATCTTTCCGTTGCCGATCTAAGGAAGATGGGCATCAAACCGATGCAGTGAACAGGATAATAACCCATACGGGATCCCCCGGTCCCTTTTTTTTAATTCATAGACACGATTTGAAATTTTAGTTCCTGACGAAAAAGTCTGACAAGATCCGCGGAATATCGACGGGCATCAACGACTGATATACCTAATAAAATCAAAAACGAGATACGAATACCAACCGTCTACCGGTATATTGCCCCTGCCAACGGGAGCCTTGAATCGGGGGTCTGAACCCTACGCAAAAATAAGCCCGATACGGGCTCCGCTTCCCATTTTTCGATCTCTGCCTCAACCGGAAAACCCTGTAAATCCCTCCATTTTGGTTCCTGTGGAAAATACGCTCAATTATCGCTCTTTTTGACTAAATAAGGCTGATTTTCACCTCACCCAATGGCTACCAAAGGCCCTTACATCGAGGCATTTTTCGCCACTAAGTTTAGTCCATTCTAACCCGTAAACCCTGCCGGAATGCGAATATGAAGGTCATTTTTTCCCAAGAGGGGAATAAAAGTGTGTTTTTACGAGGATAAACGAAGTAATCCAGTCGCAGAGCAGGTACGAATGCGGGACACAAATATAAAAAATAACAGGAGGGGATTTAAATAAAAAAGAAATTTCCCTTATGCAAACATCTCGCCTTCAACATCCAGCGAGCCACGGTTGAAATCGAAGATTACTTTTGCAACCGCAGCACGGAAATTTTCCTGCGTGATTGCCGGGCTCTCCTTTCGAATTGCAAACATTCCTGCCTCCATGCAAATCGCGTACAAATCAGCACCGTTCCTGCCTTCCGTGAGCTGGGCAATCTCTTTGAGATCGACATTTTCATCAATCGCAAGGGAGCGGCTGTGCACTTTTAAAATGGATAACCGCCCTTCAACATCGGGAAGAGGGATCTCAATAATCCGGTCAAACCTGCCGGGACGGAGCAGTGCCTTATCTAAAATATCAATCCTGTTTGTCGCCCCGATAATCTTCACATCGCCCCGGTTCTCAAACCCGTCCATACCTGCCAGCAGCTGCATGAGCGTCCGCTGCACTTCCCGGTCCCCGGAAGTATTTGCCTCTGTGCGCGACGCACCCACCGCATCGATCTCATCAATAAAGATAATAGTCGGGGCCTTCTTCTTGGCTAGATCAAAGAGCTCGCGGACAAGCCGGGCACCTTCACCAATGTATTTCTGGACCAGTTCTGAACCTACCACCCGCATAAAATGGGCGTTGGTTTCGTGGGCAACTGCTTTTGCAAGCAGGGTTTTTCCCGTGCCGGGAGGTCCGTGGAGCAACACCCCCTTTGGGGGTTCAATACCAATCCGCGTGAAAAGTTCGGGGCGCTTGAGCGGCAATTCCACGGCTTCCCGGATTTCGTTGATCTGGTCTAGCAAACCGCCAATATCCGCATACGTTTCTGTGGGAGAATCGACAAGTTCCATGCCATAGACCTGCGCATCGAAGCTGTTTGGAAGCAGTTCGACAATTGCTAACGACTGCTGATTGAGCGTGCATCGCACACCGGGCTTAAGATCATCTGCATTTATTGAAGGGGAACTCCGGACCATGAAGCGGGGACCGGCACTGCTCCGTACAATTACCCGCGTAGAATCGACGATATCGGTAACAGTTCCGATAATCAGCGGGGGACTTCTGAGCTGCTCGCTCTCGCTCTTGAGTTTTCGCACATCGCGTTCGTACCGGATTTTCTGGGTCTCAATATACCGTTTGTCCGCCTCGGTCTGCCGCAGCTGCTCGCGGAGTTCGAGGTTCCGGGATTCTAAATTTCCTACACGCTCCATCATCTGGATTTCGAGCTCGTGTTTGTCGTTCTCGATCTGGCCCAGCTGCTCGCGGAGCTGTTCGGAGAGCGTCCGGTAGAGACGATACAACTCTTCAGGCGTCTGGGGATCAGTAGATGGATGGAGGATGTCACTCATCTCGTATCTCAATTAGGTATATAGGGAAATTGGATATAAAGTGTTTGTGAGAATATGCAGTGTGAAATGTGCGGAGAAACGGTACGCGGCGCCCCAAAATTAGTCCGTGTCGAAGGAGCCGAACTCCAGGTATGCTCCAAGTGCGAGAAGTTCGGGACCGAAGTGCAGCAGGTCCGACGAACGGACCTTAAGGTTCCTGCCCGGGGAACTGCTACAAAACCGGCCTCAACATCTGCCAGTGCAGCATCCCAGACCTGGCACAAGCGGGATATGTTTGATTTCATGGGAGGAGAAGTTGTTGACGACTATGCAGTCCGGATTCGTACTGCACGGATGGAAAAAGGGCTCTCCCAGAAAGATCTCGCTATGCAGATGAAAGAGAAAGAACACTTGATCAAAAAGATCGAGAATTCCGAACTTATGCCTGAAGACAGTGTACGGAAAAAATTAGAGACGGTTTTAGAAATCAAGCTTATCGATGCTCCGCAAGAAACGGAAGTGGAAAAGAAAGCGCAGGGCACTATTACATCGACGTTTGGGGATCTCACCATTATCCGTAAAGTAAAAAAATAATCGTCTTCATTTTTTTCATTAGATCGGTTATCTTGCAATGCTTTCAATTCCCGAATGGGAATAGCAATCTGGAAAAAACATTTCTATCGTATTTTGGTTTTTTTTAAACAGGGACATAGATGAGAAGCTCTTATGGGTTTCCTGTCTTTAATCTGCAATCTTTGGTTATGCCAGATCAATTACCGCATTGTGCAGGGTATCCAAGGTATCCCGCATTGCCCGTCCCGCATCCCGCAGGTGATGATAGATCTCCCGTGTTCTCAGGGCCTGCATCGCATCATTCGTCCTGAGCAGATCGGCCATACCGGAGATATACAACTCCTCCATCACATTGTACGTATCCCGGGCATGCCGGATCTCCTCTTCCACGGCATCTTTATCAGAATTTATAATCTTCACCGCGCGTGAGATACATTCAGTGCCACTCAGCAGGCTCCGGGCCATATCGAGTATCGGTTTATCCGGTTGCACGCCGAACGCGAACATTTCCTTTGCAGTTTCTTTTGCAAAATTCAAGATGTAATCCATCTGGCGGGAGATGATGTAGATGTCCTGCCGGTCAAAAGGAGTGGAGAATGAGCTGATCAGTTTATCCTCCATCTCATGGCGCATATGATCCACTTCATTTTCAATGCGCTCGAGCTCATGGGGATTGGTGACCGGGACCGTTTCTAACCATGTGATAAATACCTGTACTCCGGCAACGGTCCGTTCAGACTGCTGGAAGAGCATGGTTTCAAAATCATACTCCGCAGGAAAGAATGCAGAGAAAACATTCTTCTTTTTTTCAGGTTGCGCTTTTTTCTGGATTTTTTGTTGTTCATTTGTCATGGAAGATCACATTCCGGTAAAGGGGGAGATGAGCACGTACAACACTGCTGAAATCAGCATGGTTGATGGTATGGTTATTACCATGGCTATCAGGATATGCGTCCCGATGGACCACTTTACTTTCTTTGGATTTTCAGCTGCTCCCACACCAATCACCGACATAGTGATGACCTGTGTAGAAGATACGGGTGCACCGGCCAAGGTTGAAAATGCAAGGGATGCAGAAGAGAAGAACTGCGAATCGAATGAATGGATGGGTTCAATCCGGAAGATTCTCCGACCCAGGGTGTTCATAATGCGCCATCCGCCACTGAGCGTTCCCACCGATAGCAGGATTGCGCAGCTGATCCGGGCCCACAGAGGTACTTCGGCCATAGTTGATAGCCCGGCTGCGAGAAGGGCAAGGGCAATGATACCCAGCTGTTTCTGGGAGTCGTTCGCCCCGTTTGTAAATGCCATCAGCGCAGCCGCGCACCAGTTCAGCCGGATGATTGTTTTGTTCGCCGTTCTCTTTGCATTGTGGAGCAGGAAACCTGAACACTTATGCATGAGGAAACTTCCAGCAAACCCGATCAGGATTGAGATGACAAAAAAGAAGAGGATCTTTACAAGACCGGTACATTCGTGGGGAGGATTGACCAATTGGGAAAATCCCCAGAAAACACTCCCGATCCCGGCTGCTGCAATGCCGCCACCCACAAGTCCCCCAATAAGGGAATGGGTGGACGATGCGGGAAGCCCAAACTTCCACGTGATGATGTTCCAGAACGTAGCGGTCAGAAGCGCAATAAGCAGCACCAGAAGGGTCTGGTCTGACGAAGGAAGGATGAGCAGCCCGGTGATGGTAAAGGCAACAGCGCTCCCACCAAGAATCGCTCCCAGGAAAGAAACTGCGGCAACAAGGATCACTCCCTGTTTCGGGGTTGCTGACCGGGAAGCTATGAAAGTTGCAGCAATACTGCTGGCATCCTGAAATCCGTTGGTAAAGGTGAACGCTAGCGCCAGTAAGATTGTAATAATGGCAATCTCAAACATGGGAAACGGAACGGGTGCAGCTCTATCGCAGGGAACAATTCCCGGCAACAGGGATAACGCTCTATCTCATTTACGCTGATAAAAACATAGTGCCGGATTAAAGCGTGTTCCGCGTATTCATCATGCAGCGAGGAGGGTACCTCCAGTGATTAACGAGTTGTGTGAGATGACTATTTTTGTGGACAATAAACGTGATGCAATATCACCGATGTATGAGTCGCTTCTGACTGCCGCAATCCCAAATTATTATATATGAAACAGCGAGAGGGATCGTATATGCCGGGCACAAAAACTCTCCTTATTGTAGATAATATCAACAGCGGGGTATTGCAGCCATTCAAGAATTTTTCTTCTGGCACTGCAGCTGTTTCGGGAACGAGCACCCATACACTCAGCACGTTGACCCATAGTCCGGTGGGGATGAAAAAGGAATGGAAACGTTTTTTAAAAGATCTGGACATTCCGTCACGCACTCTGGAAAGGAGTGAATTCTTGTCTGAGTTCAGCTCCGGGCACCACCAGACTACCTTTCCGGTTGTATTTGTCCAGAAAGGAAATGATCTGACGGTTCTCATCAGTACCGAAGAGCTCAACCAGTGCAGGGATCTTAATGATCTTATTGTCATTCTTAGACAACGGCTTTTATTCGAATAGTCTTTTTACTTTTTATAGATACAGGCAGGTTTTTGGTTTTTCCCGGGAACCAAAAAACATCACCGTAAAAAGAGGGATTCCAAAGGAGAGATTATTTTATAATCGTCGCTTTGACCTGGTATGTCTGCGTGCATTCGCCATCCAGCACCGACTCGAACGTGCCTGACTGCCCGGCTCCTATAGTACCGAAGAATACGGATCGTGAATCGCGTATTGTTCCGGTCTGGGTATCGACAAGATTGAAGTTCAGTATTATGTTATCTACTGAAATATTCCCTGTATTGTAAGCGTAACCGGAAACCTTGCTGTAACATCCGAGGCCGATCGACCAGCTGTCATGATATTCATAGTGAGCCCGGATCGTGTCCCGGGCGGTGTCCTGACCGGCTGGGGGTGTTGTGGTACATCCGGCAAGAAATACAACCACAATAATGAGCAGGAAAATAATAGCTGTTTTTGTCATCGTTCATCTCTCTTATTCAATGATCTGATTATCCCGTTAACGCTATTTGTTATTACTGGTCTTTGCATATGGACAGGTCTTGTATCCGGGATTTTGGTAAAAATCTCCCGTGATGGACCTAGGGTGATGGTCCCCTGCGGGAATGATATTATTTATTATACCGCCCGCACACGATTGTCGGGTCCAATGTCCCGGTGCTGGTAAGATTGCCGCCTTGCCAGTACAACCCGATCGGGTTGCCTTGCGTATCCACCATCATTCCCATCACGCCACTCCCAAGCCCATACTTGTAACTTTTAACCGCCCGGGAGTCATCTCCATGAACGCCGTCCGAGTCAAAGATCCGGACCATGACCTCATCCTTCCGCTCCGGGTTCACTTTCGGGGTTCCGGCAATGATCCACATATGGCCGACACTGTCAGCAGATGTTTTCTGCCAGAGGCAGATATCACCGGGCTTTAAATCAACAGGATGGGCCACACGTGACCAGCCATCAGCGTTCGGGACTTCATTACATTTTTTAAAGTAATTGGCATAGACAACAAGTTCCGGCCGTTCGTAGCCGTGGCCTGCGGATTTGAACGCTTCCGGGGCCCCGTTCTTCAGTACATAATCGACAAAGCCGAGACAGTCGAATTTGTAGATCCCTTTGACCTCATCGACCGTAGTCGTGTGGATGTATTCGGTGGTTTTCATATTATTGAAGATCCGGTATGCCTCGATCCAGACGGGATTGGTCGATCTCACTGATGCCAACTGTTCGGTAATACTTTGTGCAGGCTCTGGTGTCCGGGTAGTGTCAGCATGTGTTACCGGACGCTCCATTATCGATGGCACAACCGTTTTCTCAAAAGAAGGAACTGCGGTACTGCCTGCAGGTGTCGGGGAAACACACCCCGAAAAAGCCACCACTGCCATGAGGATGAATAAAAAACCGCAGGGAAAAATGCGCACATTCATAGACTAAATTCACTCCGTTATTCAATATAATACATGAGGAGATATACGCCTTGAGCAGAAGTCTGATCTGTGAAGGCCAACGGTTTGAGTTGCGTATAAGGGATGGAAAAAAGATGAGATAAGGTTAGTCCTTCTTTGTGCTGATTAAGAAATTCCCACACTTATGTGTGGCGTTAGCAGACTACAGGGTTGCAGTTTTAATTAGAACTTCCGTTACACTTTTGCAGGGTCTGTCTTGTCTTTCTCGGCAGCGTAAATCAGGGGACTTTGTTTAGTCTTGGCAGAGGAATCTTTCCTGTTCTGCCCATATCCCCCGGTTGAATCAATATGCTTCGATTCACCATAACGGGGCTCGAGTTTCATCGTGCCATCAGTCTGCATGATACGGACCATCTCGGGCTCTGCCGTGGCGACCGGTGCATCCGGTTGGTGGACAACCCTAGGCCGGATCATGGTGCAGCCATCGGAGTGGGCGGTAACAGATGGTGATGTAGTCTGGTCAGCCGACTCTGGAGATAGTGAGCCCTGTACCCCCGTTCCCCACTTAAGCTCCTGGCGGTTGCGTTCTTCTGTTTCCCGGAACATGGACCTGGCAACTGCCCTGAAGTCGAGCAACTCCGCAATCAGTCCCTTGACCAGCGCTTCCATTCCCATTAACTTCTGTTCAAGTGCCGCGATCCGGTCTTCCGATATACTGGTTTCTGAAGTTTCCATAATGGTAATCAGTTTCTCCCTGGAGTCGAGTTCATGCCCACGGGATTTGATTCCTGCTTTAGACTGCGCATACAGAATACTACTGATGGTCGCTGACATGTTAAAGTGAGGAGTCGGTTTCCGACTGGGGCCGGATAATCAGGATAGCAAAAAGTATGAGGCGAAAATCGTGGAGAAGGACTTGGGATGCAATCAAATCGCGATGTATTTCCTCTCTCCAGAAGGGTGCCTTTGCAACGAATCAATTATGGGAAAAACACAATCCCGGAAATCTATCTAACGAAGTTCCGATAAGACCTGGCCCATACTCATATTTTTTTTTGGATCATTTGTCAGATTGACAAAGTATTTGATTGGAAAAAGTACTATTACGCATATCGGACAGGAATTACGAACAACGAATAAGGAAACTACCACCATCATGAATTTCAACAATTTCACCATTAAATCACAAGAAGCCGTAGAAAAAGCAACAGAAATAGCATCGGCAAAACAGAACCAGGCCATCGAGACTTCGCATCTGCTCAAAGGGATGCTGATGGTTGATGAGAATGTCATCCCGTACCTTCTCAAAAAACTGAATGTGAACATCGATGCATTTATCCCTGCACTCGACAGGCTCCTCGAATCTTTTCCTGCCGTTAGTGGTGGGGAGCATTTCCTCTCAAACGATGCAACAAAAGCCCTGCAGAAAGCCGCTGCACTTGCCCAGGAATCCAAAGATGAATTTGTCTCTCTTGAACACGTGCTCTTAGGAATCCTTTCGGGAAACGACAAAACATCTCGGTTGCTAAAAGAGAACGGGGTTTCTGAGAAAGACTTAAAAACTGCTATCAGCCAGTTACGGAAAGGCTCAACAGTAAAAAGCCAGGATGCGGAAGAAACCTATAATGCCCTGGAAAAGTATGCTAAGAACTTAAATGATCTTGCCCGTACCGGAAAACTCGATCCGGTCATCGGTCGTGATGAAGAGATCCGCAGAGTTTTGCAGATCCTTTCAAGAAGAACGAAAAACAACCCGATCCTTATCGGCGAACCCGGTGTGGGAAAAACCGCAATCGCCGAAGGTCTCGCTCACCGGATCATTGACGGGGATGTACCGGAAAACCTGAAATCCAAGCAGATCTTTTCCCTCGATATGGGTGCCCTGATTGCCGGGGCCAAGTTCAAGGGAGAATTCGAGGATCGGTTAAAAAGTGTAGTCAAGGAAGTGATCTCCGCTGAAGGGGAGATCATTTTGTTTATTGACGAGATCCATACCCTGGTCGGAGCGGGCGCCAGCGAGGGCGCAATGGACGCTGCCAATATCCTCAAACCCGCACTTTCACGGGGAGAATTGCATGTCATTGGTGCAACAACCTTAAAAGAATTCCAGAAATATTTCGAAAAAGACAAAGCGCTGGAGCGACGTTTCCAGCCGGTAATGGTCAATGAACCGGATACACTGGATGCCATTTCCATCCTTCGCGGAATCAAGGAGAAATATGAGACCCATCATCACGTCAGGATTAAAGATGAAGCGATCATTGCCGCCGTTGAACTCTCGCAACGCTACATCTCCGACCGTTTTCTTCCCGATAAAGCCATTGACCTGATCGACGAGGCTGCATCAAAACTCCGTCTCGAAATAAACTCAAAACCGGAAGAACTGGAGATCATTGAACGGAAGATCCGGCAGCTGGAAATTGAACGGGAAGCCATCAAGCGTGAGAAAGACCAGGGAAAGTTAAAGGGATTAAATGAAGAGATCGGGAACCTGACTGAGGAACGAAACCAGTTGCAGGCAAAGTGGCAGTCGGAGAAAGATCTTGTGGAACAGATCCAGTTGCGTAAAACTGAGATCGAGAACCTGAAATTCGAAGCTGAAGGTGCGTTGCGCAAGGGTGATCTCGGGAAGGTGGCAGAGATCCGTTATGGTCGTATCCCTGATACTGAAAAACTCATCGAAGGTCTGAAGGAAAAATTAACCGTGCTGCAAAAGGATTCCGCTATGGTGAACGAGGAGGTGGATGCAGAGGAAATTGCCGCAGTGGTTTCGCGCTGGACCGGTATTCCCGTGAGCAGGATGTTGCAGAGCGAGAAGCAAAAACTGCTGACCCTTGAGACTGAACTCCACAAGCGTGTCGTAGGGCAGGAAGAAGCCATCGGAGCGGTTGCCGATGCGATCCGCCGGAGTCGTGCCGGGTTGCAGGACACAAAACGCCCGATAGGTTCTTTCATATTCCTCGGAACGACGGGTGTCGGTAAGACTGAACTGGCAAAAGCGCTCGCGGAATTTCTCTTTAACAACGAGAACAGTATGGTGAGGATCGATATGTCGGAATACCAGGAACGACATACCGTTTCGAGGCTGGTCGGTGCGCCTCCGGGCTATGTGGGATACGAAGAGAGCGGGCAGCTGACAGAAGCGGTCCGGCGAAAACCCTATTCCGTGGTACTGCTCGATGAGATCGAAAAAGCCCACCCGGATGTATTTAACATCCTGCTGCAGGTTCTCGATGATGGCCGTTTGACTGACAACAAGGGCCGCACGGTGGATTTCAAGAATACCATTATCATCATGACCTCCAACATAGGGTCACCCATCATTCAGGAAAACCTGGAGCAGGTCACTGATAAAAACCGGGATGAGGTATTCGATCGCACCCGGGAACAGGTGTTC
Organism: Methanoregula sp.; assembly: GCA_041645055.1. Lineage (GTDB taxonomy): Archaea > Halobacteriota > Methanomicrobia > Methanomicrobiales > Methanospirillaceae > Methanoregula. The sequence continues at coordinate 14,406 of JBAZQT010000049.1, forward strand.
GAACTGCTAAAAAAGACCATCCGTCCTGAATTCCTCAACAGGATCGATGAGATTATTATGTTCAAACCGCTCACGAAAGATGAGATCCAGAAGGTTGTCGATCTTCAACTGGGGAACGTCCAGAAGATGCTCGGGAAGAACGATATCCGGCTCAGGGCAACAAAGAAAGCCATCCAGTTCATCGCCACCCTTGGCTTCGACCCGCAATTCGGTGCACGACCGATCAAACGGGTAATCCAGAAGAACCTGTTGAACGAATTGTCAAAAATGATCCTGGAAGGGAGCGTGAATAAAGAAAAGGAGATCGTAGTAGATGAGAAAGGTGGAAAGCTGACGTTTTTGAATGCCTGATAGCACACATTTTTTTATGCATTCCGACTTGATTGATGATTTTTATAGGAATTCGCAAAATTTTCCTTATCGCAATGCCTGCCATTTTTTCCGGGGGTATTCGGGCAGAAACAAAGTCGGTCCTTAAAAAAGACGGTAATAAAAAAATTGACTCGGATTTTATCCAGATTTATTCCACACCTTCTAACCGGTATGCTTCCTGAGGTACATGGATCTCGAACCTTGCGCCGGAGCCAGGCAAGCTGTTTTCGAAAATTGTTATGCCGGTTATAAGCAGGATCTCACGAGAGAGATATAAACCAAGGCCGGTATGTTTCCCACATCCCCGCTCGAATAATCGTTTTTTATCGTGTTCTGAAATCCCTGCCCCGTTATCCTCGCAGACAATCGTAAGCCCGGTGTCTGACTCGCGAGTGGAGATGCGGATAGTTGTCAGCTGATCGCCGCCATACACGAGTGCATTTTCAATAAGATTGTAAAAGACTTTATCGAAGAGTGGATCAGCATACACTTCCAGATCCAACCGGTCGAGGAAGACTTCAACGTCTTTTAAGTTCAGCGCCCCTTTTGCACGGATGATACTTAAGTTGACACTCTGCCATGACGGGGCTTTTACACCAATGTCCTGATATTCCCGCGTGAAGAGAATCTGGTGTTCAATAGTGTCCGCGTTTTGCCGTACCCGTGTAAAATATTCCCGCAGTGTATCGGGATCGTTAACCGAGTATTCAGAAAGTTCAAGATAACCTTTGAGTGCCGTAAGCTGGTTTAAGATATCATGCCGGGTGATGGAACTCAGCAGGTTGAGTTTTGTATTTGCCTGCAGGTATGCCTCCTGTGTCTTCCTGAGTTCGGCAGTCCGTTCTTCAACCCGATTCTCCAGTTCGTTATAGAGCCGGTGAAGTTCCTCTTCTGCGGCTTTCCGTTCGGTGATATCCCAGAATATTCCCTGGATACCGGTAATGGTCCCATCGATCTCTTTTACCGGCGTCTTGATGACATTGACCCAGTGCACACTCCCGTTCTGCAGGTTCTGCTCGACAAACTCTTCGACCTGCCCCGTTGTCATCACCCGGTGGTCATCACTCCGGTATTTTTCTGCCAGTTCGCGGGGATAGAAATCGAAATCGGTCTTTCCGGTAATCTCCTCTGGCTTGAGGTTCAGGGTCGATGCAAAGTTCTCATTACAGGAAACAAACACGGAATTGATATCCTTCCTAAAGATATTCTGCGGGATATTTTCAAAAAGAGTCCGGTATTTGTGTTCTGACTTTTGCAGCTCGTCATCCTTTTGTTCCAGTTCACGGAGTTTCTCCTCAAGACCCTCCAGGGTCTGCCGCAGTTTTTCCGTCATCTGGTTAAAGGCCCGGGCGAGAAGGCCCACTTCATCTTCCGTCAGGACGGGAACTTTCCGTTCAAGATCTCCTGCCGTGACCCGGGCTGCAGTATCTGCAATTTCAAGGATTGGCCGGGTTATCTGGAGGGCCAGCAGGTACATGCCGGCTGCCAGGAGTACTGATAGTAATATCCCGATATAAAAAATTGTCAGGGCGAGGTCCCGTGCGGGAGCAAACGCTTCTTCCTGGCTCATCTCTGCTATCAGGGCCATATCCTGGTTATCCACCCAGCGATAAACGCCAACAACGGGCACTCCTGCATAATTTTTGTAAAAGCCGAAACCGTCTTTTCTTTGGAGTGCTGAATCGATCCCTTCAGACTGCACAAAAAGCGATGAGATCCCCTTCTTCATGAGAGGGGATTCTGAGACAATCCTTTTGGACCGGTCAACAAGATAGGTCTCCCCACTCTTTCCAAGACCGGTACGTTCGAGAATAATGCGATCGATATGGGCAAGGGACAGGCGGGAGGCTAACACGCCAATGCGCTTTCCCCCCATATCAAATAACGGGGTTACAATAATGATGTGGGGTTTTTCGGTGGGTGACACAGAATATACGGTCGTTGCAAGCGTTTTGGATCTGCCTTCCTGGAAATACGAATCCATGGCAACGGACTGGCCTTCATGAGTCGCGTCACTTGAGACAGCTATCGTGCCATTCAGGTCAATAATGAATATTTCATCCGTGTATACCATCCGGGAAACCACTTGATGCAGGAAACTGGCGAGCTCGGCATAAGCCTGTTTTTTTTCGACTGAAGTGTTTGGCGATGAGAACAGGAGGCTGGACTGCTTACGGATTCCCGGGAGCCCTGCTATCATGACCACAGTCTGGGTCTGGTCTTCAACCCAGTTGTTCAGCCCGTCTTCTTTTATAGTCGCCACGGCATCGAGCCGGTCATAGACCGAACGGGTAAGAGACTGTGTGGCATGGAAATAAGCAATACACCCCACAAGGCTTACGATCAGCAGGGAGAAAATGAGGAACGTGCAGATCAGCCGGGCTGTCAGATTCCGGCGCCAGAATAAGAAGCTCTTCATGGTCTCTTCCTAAACGGGGATCTGCCTGAGGGCACTTGTATTGAACCGGGCTGTTTCCGAGACGAGATCCCGCCCATAGTACTGTTGTGAGAACTTAAGCAGTGTGCCGTTCTGATTCATCTGCTCTATAATGCCGTTCACATTCTTGACAAAAGAGGCCGGGTTCCTGCCGCTTTTTTTGTCTACTGCTGCTGCATCGTAGTCATAAAAAACGGGCCTGCCCAGCTGCCTGAGGGGCAAGTTATTTTTTATCGCGTCCTCACCCAGGGGCTGGTTTGTGAGAACAGCATCCAGTTTCACACCATCCCCGGTGGCAAGGTCTGATAAGGCAACAGCTTCATTTTCGTAGGCGACAATCGTTGCATTTTTGATGGCGAAATCAATCTTCTGGCCGGGTAAATCGAGCGTACCTTCAAGATAACGCTCAAGAATGCAGCCGGCACATACACCGATCTTCTTTCCTGATAGATCACCAGGGTTCGAATAAGCCGTGTTGTTTTTATTCACAAAAAGGCTCACCGGGCCGGCATAATACGGTTGCGTGAAGTACATCACCTTCATGCGTTCCGGCGTGATGGCCAGCGACCCGATATGGATGTCCCACCGGTCGGCCCAGCCGCCGCTGATGATCTCGGTTCTTGTTGGCGTTACAAAACACGGTTCAACACCGAGCCCGCGAGCGATCTCCACGGCAACGGCAACATTATAACCGGTGAGTTCATGTGCGGTATATTCGTTCCGGGAGCATTTCGTGCCCGCAGTGCGGCTGGCACCGGGTATCAATTCTGAATTGGGGGGATATGCAGCGTCGGTAGCGATGACAAGTTTACCGCGTGTCAGTATTTCAGTTAGTTTATCATCCGGTACTGCCGGTGAAAAGGTAGTCTGCCGGGGCAGGAGGTAGAAACCAACAACGATAGTGGCCAGAAGCAGAATAATGATTATTCCAATGAGAGTTATGCGCCGGGGAGACATGATAATTCTATGAGGGTTTTTCTTGCCCGGCCGCTGATTCTTTTTAGGTACTTCAACCGGGAAATACTCAAACTCACGTATGACAGGTCATTATTTCATTATTTCTATTTATCATTCGTACCGGTCATGGAGACACCGCATTCTGCGGATCACCATCTTATAGGGAACGGAAACGAACCTGGGATTTTTAAGTCCTGACGGAGAACCTCCGGTCATGTGTCTACTGAAAAAACTCAACAGTTGGATTTTTTTGTATCTGGAATCAGTCCCTTTCAAGTTCCTTTTCGCGACTTATCAACCGGTTGAATTTCCTGCACAATTTTTCGCGACAGATAACTGGCGTAAATATCCGGACAGATAAAAATTCCCGTCAGTCTGCCGTTTTCTTCCATGACCGACAGGGATTCCCGGTGATCGGCCATTAATAACAATTTCATCGAGAGCCCGATATTTTCTCCCGCTTCATGATTAAAGAGGGATGACTCGATATCACTCCCGCCAACATAGCATTTTACCGGCGCGAACATTGCAAGATCTTTTCTTTTAACAACGAGGTACACAACAATCCGTTTTGCCGCACGTGAAATATCCCTGCCATATCTGGTGAGAAATTCTTCATCATTGCAGAGAATAATAATTTCTGATTTCGCCCTGCGCAACATCATCCGGATCTGATTATCACGGGTCCATTCGGTTCGTAATTCATATCCCTGCATGGGTTCCGGTGTTTCGGTTTCCAAGGCTTTCAGGCGCTGGTACAATCCATCAAGAGATTTCACCGATTCCCGTTTCAACCGCTCAAATGTCTGGATAACATCAACCGGCGAGTACCGTGCAGGCGATTTGCCAGAAGAAACAATAAACCCTTTTTGGGCGAGCGAGGTAAGCGTTTCATAGATCCTGCCACGGGGGATTTTCGTCTGTTCGTGAATTTCACGGGCACTTGCCACCCGCAATGCTGACAAAATCACATATATCTTCGCCTCATATTCACTCATCCCGATTTCTTTCATGTGCAAAAGTAACGAATCGTCAATCATACTCTTAGCTACTATATTCAGGAGCACTTTCTTAATATCCTGCCCTTGGCGATTTAGTAGGACATGAATTCAGTACAGTTCAAACCATCGAAATGGACATTTCTTTTTCTCATGCTTTCAGCCATGATGATTCTCATGGGAGGGGCAGCGGTCGCGCCGGCTCTGCCATTAATCAGCCAGGCATTTCCCAATGCATCAGATACCAGCATCTCCTTAATTGTTACACTCCCTGCGCTTGCAATTGCCCTCACGGGCATATTCATCGGCATTCTTTCGGATAAGATAGGGAAAATCCCGGTCCTTGCAGCCTCCGTTGCTGTTTTTTCCATTGCAGGAAGCAGCGGATTTTATCTCACCTCTATACCAGCAATTTTAGTTGGCAGATTCATCCTTGGGATCGGCATTGCCGGTATCATCTGCACGACATCAGCCCTGATTGTCTGTTATTACGATGGAATATCCCGTGCTAAAGTTCTCGGTTACCAGGCAGCTGCCATGGGTGTAGGTGTATTGATTCTTGAAGTAAGCGGAGGATTTCTGGCCGGTATTTCCTGGCGTACTGCATTCCTGATTTACCTGATTGGCGTGATCATTTTTGCAGGAATTCTCTTAACGATGAAAGAGCCCATCCGCAAATGTGAGGAGGTTATAACCTCCCCCGGGGAAACAAAAGATGCACAGGGGGAAACCTTCCCGGTCACCCCCCTCATGTTGGCATATATCACCCTGTTCATGGGTAACCTGCTGTTTTTCCTCATGCCCACAAAGTTCCCCTACCTGATTGCAAATATGGATGCAGCACGGATATTAGGTGAAAACACCGCACTTATCGCCGGAATATTCCTCGGAATCGGGGGCTGTTCCTCAGCAATCCTGGGAATCTTTTACGGAAGAATAGCCTGGAGATTCCACCGGTACACGATCCTTACCGTTACCCTTCTTGCCTTTGGACTCGGTCTGTGCATTCTTGGGTTTGCCACATCGCTTGTCATGGTCGGGGTCGCTGTGATCCTGATAGGTATTGGGGAGGGTCTTCTGATGCCGACTATCTTAACATGGATCGCAGCCATCACACCACGACAGTTCCTCGGACGCGCAATGGGCGGGTTCTCAGTAGGCTTAAACCTCGGCCAGTTTGCTTCCGCACTTGCTGTCGTGCCCGTCATTGCCCTTGTTTCAACATACGGTAATATGTTCTTTGTATTCGGATGTGTTGCGTTAGTGCTCGCTGTGCCGTATCTTGCCGCTCTGATTAAGGAAAAATATTACCCGGCAGTGGTAGCCAAGGAAAACCTGGGACACGTAACCCAAAAATAATTTTACAGGCTGACATACGCAATGAACCGGTTTTTTGAGAAATAAAAACGGAATAGTATTCTTTCAAAGAATTACATACTAGAATAATTCATGGTCCGATTGCATTATATCGACAACCTGCGGTGGATGTGCATCCTGATGCTCTTCCCATTCCACACCGCATTCGTATTTTGCTCCGGATGGTATGGTTATTATGTTTCTTCTGCTTACACGTCCACTACTGCCCACTGTCTCACGGTTGCTGTTGAGCCCTGGATAATGCCGCTGCTATTCTGTATTGCAGGAGTGAGTACGAAATTTGCGTTGGAGAAACGAACGCCTCTTGTGTACCTGAAAGAACGTGTCACAAAACTCCTTGTTCCATTCTTTGCAGGACTGGTTCTTATCTGCCCCGTTATTGCATACTACGCCCTGAAATTCCACACGGGTTATACCGGGAGCTTTGCCGGGGCATGTGTGCATTTCTTCAGCTCAATTCACAACTTTCCGGATACGAGCGGAATTACGGGAGATTTTAGCGTTGACCACCTCTGGTTTATCCTCTTTTTGTTTATCTTCTCAGTGGTTGCACTTGGAGTGATCCTACTTGGACAGCGACTCACAGGACTTGCCCTCAATCCCGACAAAATGAATCTTCTTGTCCTAGGCCTCTTATTTATTCCGGTCTGGCTCCTGAACTTTGTCGGCTTCAATGTGACTGGATATTCGTTTGTGTCGTATTTCGCGATATTCCTCATCGGGTACTACTTGTTTTCTATGGATTCAGTCCAAGCCCAGTTAGAAAAGTACTGGGTAGTTCTCCAGGCTGCCTGGATGGTCCTGACAATCGGCGTGATGTGGACGTACGGAATATTCCTTGGGCATTCGGAAGTATTCTGGGGAAATTCTGCAATCTTCGTTTTAACCGGATGGACGGGCGTTCTTGCCCTCATGGGTGCGGGCAGACACCTGTTTGACAGGACCAACAACTTCGCAGCCTATCTTGGTGCGGCATCGTATCCGGTGTATATTATTCATCAGGCAATACTGGTGGCAATTGCCTATTATGTGGTGAAGCTCGCAATCCCTCCGTCACTACAGTTTATGGCCATTGTGATCTTCAGTATCCTGCTGACATTTTCCTGCTACGAGATCCTTCGGAGAATTCCGGGGGTACGGGCGCTGTTCGGGATTGCGAGTCCACAAAA
>JBAZQT010000052.1:0-20851 GCA_041645055.1 Methanoregula sp.
CGCAGGAAGGCTTTGAAAAATATGGTGCACATGCGCCGAATGATGCGGTGATGCTGGTCGATTCCACGCTCGTCCATTCACGCCCTGACTGTAAATATCTTGAGATCCCCGGAACCCGGGAAGCAAAACAGACGCTGGGAAAAGACATTGTCGCAAACATCGTGATGCTTGGAGCGCTGGTGGCATCAACGCATGTGGTGAGTGAAGCAGCGCTCGAAAAGGCGATCCTTGATTCCGTGCCAAAAGGCACCGAGACGCTCAACATCAAGGCGATGAAACTGGGAATTGAACTGGGCAAAGGGAGCAAACAGCATGAAGTTACGTGAGCATGAGGCAAAAAAAGTCATCAAGGAATACGGGATCCCCGTCCCGGCAGGATTCCTGATCCGTACCGCAGCAGAATTACCGGCACATCTCGATGCACTTGGCGATAAGATCGTCTTAAAAGCACAGGTGGATGTCGGTGGCCGGGGCAAGGCCGGCGGTATCCTGATGGCGGACAAGAAGACTGCCGTTGCAATCGCAGAAGAACTCTTCAGAAAAGAGATCAAGGGGCTCCCGGTCAAAGAGATCCTCGCCGAGCAGCGGCTCGATATCCAGCATGAGTACTATCTCTCGATCACGGTCGACCGCTCCAGCAAGCAGCCGCTTATTCTCTTCACGGAAGCCGGTGGTGTGGACATCGAGATCACCGCAAAGGAAAATCCCGGTGCAATAAAAAAAGTGATCGCAACGCCCCTCATGCGTGACCTCCCTCCTTTCATGCTCCGCGAACTTGCGGGAAAAGCCCCAAAAGAGATCATGCCGATCATCAACAAGCTCTACCGGGTTTTCCTGGAAAAGGACGCACTGCTCGCCGAGATAAATCCGCTGGTCACCACCCCGCAGGGAGTCTTTGCCGCTGATGCGAAGATCATCGTTGACGACAATGCACTCGGAAGGCAGGGCATCACGATCAATCGCGATCTCACCGATCGTGAGCGCGAGGCGGAGAAGCACGGTTTCTCGTACGTGGAACTCAACGGGGCAATCGGCGTGATCGGCAACGGTGCCGGCCTCACGATGTCCACCCTTGACCTGATAGAATTCTATGGCGGGAAAGCCGCAAATTTCCTTGACGTAGGTGGCGGTGCCGAGAGCGAGCGGGTGATGCATGCGGTGCGGCTTGTTGCAAGCGTTCCCACGGTCAAAGTCATTGTCGTGAACCTGCTGGGCGGGATCACCAAATGCGATGAGGTGGCAAAGGGCATCATCGCAGCCGGGATCTCCCAGAAAGTGATTGTCCGGCTTGCCGGTACCAACGAAGCGGAGGGCCGGCGTCTCCTGACTGAGAAAGGCTACGAGATGCTCCCGACCATGGATCTTGTTGTCAAGAAAGCAGTTGAGGTGACCGCATGATCTACGGTGATAAAAAGACGGGGATTCTCGTACAGGGAGCCACCGGCAAACAGGGCGAGTTCCACATCGGGCTCATGAATAATTATGCCCGCGAAGTTGGTGGCAGGGGTGTTGTCGCGGGAGTCACTCCCGGCAAAGGCGGCCAGCAGGTGCACGGCGTACCGGTTTACAATACGGTAAAGGAAGCAATGTGCGAGCACGATATCGGGGCCAGCGTGATCTTTGTGCCGGCCGGCGCAGCAGCCGACGCGATCATGGAAGAAGCAAACGCCGGCATCGAGACGATCGTCTGCATCACCGAGCATATTCCCGTGCACGACACCATGAAGGCAGTCGCGTACGCAACCATGCAGGGTTCATCGGTCATCGGCCCCAACTGCCCTGGGCTGCTCTCGCCCGGCGAAGTCAAGATGGGAATCATGCCCGCCGGGTTGTTCTCACGCGGAAATGTGGGGGTTATCTCACGAAGCGGAACACTCACGTATGAAGTCGTTGACGAACTCACCCGGGCCGGCATCGGCCAGAGTACCGTTGTCGGTATTGGCGGCGACCCGGTGATTGGCCAGACTTTTGTGGACGTACTCAAAGAGTTCGAAAACGATCCGCAGACAAAAGCCGTAGTGCTTATCGGTGAAGTGGGTGGCAACCTTGAAGAGGAAGGAGCAAAATGCACCGACCTCCCGATCGTTGCGTATATCGCCGGTATCTCTGCACCGCCAGACAAGCGTATGGGACACGCAGGTGCGATTGTTGAAGGCGGCGAAGGCGATGCCCGCTCGAAGATTACCCGCCTGAAAAAGAACGGTGTGCCGGTTGCATCCCGCCCCTCGGAGATTCCGGATATGGTCCGGAAGCTCTTCTGCGGGTGCTGATTTTTTCATTTTTTATTGTTTTCATCAGGAAATGAATATGGGGAATTCCAGGAGAACATCCGGTAGTCTCGCGGATGGTCCATGACGGCTGCACAGGATGTTCCGGTCTCCCCTCCGGCACCCGGTGCGGGCAATCACCCGAATCTTCCGGATTCCCCGTCTGCAGAATCTCCCGGGCCGGATCCCGAGGGGCACCGGGTTGATCTCTACCTTGATCTCGGCAGGACTCTCTATGATGCCGGGGCATCTGTCCAGCGTATCAGCGATTCTGTGCGGTACTGCGCCCATGCTCTTGGGGATGACGATGTTCATGCGTTTGTGGGCTACGAAGCAATCGAAGTAGGTCGTCGCAACGGAGATCAGACGCAGATCCGGATGCATGCGTTTCGCGAACCTGTCCGAGTCAATGCAACCATTCTGCAGGGAGTCAGCCGGATGCTCGCTTCCTTTGGAACCGGTTGTACCACATCCGGGGTTGTCAAAAGCAAACTCCATGAGTTACGGAACCTGCCCCCGGTCTTTCCGGCGTGGTTGACCCTCATTGCAGTCGGTGCTGCCTGTGCTGCGTTTGCATGGCTGAACCACGCTGATATCCTGTCCCTCTGGGTTGTCTTTGTTGCAGCCTCGATAGGTTTTGCGGCAAAGCTCTATGCTTTTCCCCGAGCCGGCAACCTCTATCTCACCGTGTTACTCTCGGCTCTGGTTGCATCGGTGTCGGCACTGATCCTGCTCCCGTTTTCCCATACGGCAACTGCTGAAATTGCGCTCATCTCTTCGCTCCTGTTCCTCGTTCCCGGTACAATTCTCATTAACGGAGGGCTCGATATCGTACGGGACCATACCGGTTGCGGTATTGCCCGGCTCACTTCAGTCATGGCACAGCTGCTGGTCATAACGGGGGTACTGTTGATTCCCCTCTCCCTGATTGCCCCGGAATCGGGTAACCCGGTCATCCTCTTCGCTGGCTGGACGGGCATCCTGATCAGCGCAACAGCAGCCGGTCTGGCAGCGCTCGGTTTTTCCCTGATGATGAATATGCCCCGTGCCGCACTCCCGTGGTGTTTTATCTGCGGGGGTGCTGCACGGATTATCCGGGAGATCGCGATCCTTGCCGGTATCGATCCCATTATGAGTATTTTTATCGCAATGGCTGCAGCTACCCTGCTTGCGTTTGGGATCGGCAGGATAACCCACGTGACGGAAGTGGTAATCGCTGTGGCGGCCGGTCTTCCGATGATCCCCGGGCTTGCCGCTATCATGGGGCTCAATGGTCTCTTCCAGCTAGCCCATCCATCCGCTCTTATCCAGTCGGTACTTATCCAGACGACCCTGCAGAATTCTCTCTATGCTGTCGGCGTGTCCCTTGCGCTGGTGGCCGGGATTATCTTCCCTCTCATTATCATCACCCGGGGAAAACCGAGGATATAAAATATAACTGATGTCCACAGGTCAGGGAGGAATCGGCATCTTTCTTCCCATCCTCATTTACTGGGCAGTCCATCCACTGTTCTCGTGAACGCTAAAAGTGACAGTATTGTTTATTTGGGATTTTTACTAAAAAATTCTGTTGTTCAGATATGATGAAGGGAATTTTTTTATGGGAGTCAAATCTCTGTTTAACTTGTCTTTCATGATAAAAACACAGTTTTAATCAGGTATTTCCGCAACCGGATTCCTTTGTTTGTACTGTTCTGTATACGTGGTTTAACCGGATTTTCCTCAATGAAAACATTCCCGTAAGTATCGGTCAGAGGAATCCCTTTACTCATACTCTTGTAAATCAAAATCAATTTGTATTAACCCCGTTGATATATTTTAGAATTGTCGAAAGAGATATGCTGTAATGCAAATATAGATGATTCATGACAAAAAGGATTCAGGTTCTCTACGTAGATGATGAGCCCGGACTCCTTGAGATTGGCAAGATATACCTTGAGGAAAGCAGTGAATTTTCTGTTGACACCGTTCAATCCGCCCCTGCAGCACTCGACATCCTGAATAAAAAAACCTATGATGCCATCGTTTCTGACTTCATGATGCCTAAAATGAATGGCATCGAATTGTTAAAGAATGTCAGGGCTTTTGATAAAATTACCCCTTTTATTCTTTTCACCGGCCGGGGCCGTGAAGAGGTTGTAATCGATGCGATAAACAACGGAGCCGATTTCTATATCCAGAAAGGTGGCGATGTGCAGGCCCAGTTCGCCGAACTTTCGCACAAAATCCGGCAGGCTGTCCTCATGCGACGGACCCAGATGACCCTTGCCGAGCAGGAGCAGCGCTACCACGATCTTCAGAATGCCAATGACCTGATCCAGAGCGTTGCCCCTGACGGTCATTTCCTGTTTGTCAATAAGAAATGGTTAGATACGCTCGGCTATCAGGAAGATGAGCTCCCGAATCTAACCATATTCGATGTCATCCATGAGGAAAGTCTCAAGCATTGTATGACTACCTTCCAACGGGTAATTTCCGGAGAGAATATCGGAATCATTGATGCGACATTCAGAACAAAGGATGGAAAAAAAGTCTATGTCGAGGGTATGGCAAACTGCAAACTGGTGGAGGGAACATGCCAGTATACCCGGGGGATTTTTAAAGATATTACTGACCGGAAAAAGACAGAATTTGAACTGCTCCGCAAGAATGAAGAACTTACAGCAACCGAAGAAGAACTCCGGCATAATTACGATCTGCTGACACAAAATGAACGAAAATTGCGGGAGAACGAAGCAAAATATCGTGATCTTGCCGAACTCCTGCCCCAGATGATTTTCGAAACGGATCTGGATCTTCAGATTACCTATGCAAACCAGCAGGCACACACGTTATTGGGATTCTCGGTTCAGGATCTCGAACGCGGAATAAATGCCCTTTCCCTTATCGATCCTTCCCAGCACGTGAACATGAGGGGCAATGTTCAGAAATCCTTGAGCGGAATACCCTTTGAACCAATGGAATATACAGCACTGCGAAAAGACGGCAGCACATTCCCGGTCAGCATTTATTCTTCCTGCTTGTACAGGAACAATACTCTTGCCGGCTTCCGGGCGGTCGTTGTTGATATCTCTGCCCGGAAAAAAATGGAAGAGGGGATTTACGAGAGCGAGAAGAAGTTCCGGGCTCTTGTCGAGCTCTCCCTTGACGGTATATTTATTACAGATTTTACCGGGAAGCTGCTCTTTGTAAATCAAGCGGCGGGAAAAATTGTCGATGCTCCAAATTACGAGGCGATGATTGAAAAGAAGAACGTGATGGAGTATGTTGCCCCGGAATCACAGGCCGATGTATTACGGGATATCAGCAAGGTCGCCCAGGGTATCGACGCGTATCTCGTCCACTATAAACTCATCACGGAAACGAAACGCGAGGTCTGGGTCGAGTGCATCGGAAAAAAGATCCCGTTTGGGGACGCTTCTGCTATGCTGGTATCCATGCGGGATATAACCGGGCGCAAACGGGATGAAGAACGAGTAAGGGAATCAGAAAAAAAATTTGCCACTATCTTCCGTAACAGCCCGGTCTCGCTCACCCTCGTATCCGCAACAGATGGGACGTTTATTGATGTCAACGACGCCTTTTTGAGAAGTACCGGGTATTCCCGTCATGAAGTAGTTGGCAGTTTTTCTGTAGCCTTGGGTATCTTTGCCGATAAGAGTGAATATAAGCGCTTCAGCACCATCCTTCGAAACCAGCGGACTGTTCACGGTATGGAAATGAAGTGCCGGATAAAAAATGGCGAGATTCGGACCTGCCGTTTTTCATCCGGTATTATTATGATGGACGGTAAACCACACATCCTCTCAACTGTCGATGATATTACCGAACAAAAAGCTACCGAGCTCGCGCTTCAGGCACTGGTCCGGAGTATGGTCGGAACAACCGGGCTTGATTCCCTGGGAAAAATAACAGAAAATGTCAGCTCCTGGCTGGGAGCTGACTGTGTTATGGTCGGGGAAATCCAACCTGACAGACAGACGGTAAAGGTCCTGTCCATGCTCCTTGACCGAAAAGAAGTTCACGATTTTTCCTACACGCTCAAGGGAACTCCCTGTGAGAATGTTGCTGATAAGGGATTTTGCCTGTATCCGGATAATGCCATTGCGCTCTTCCCGGAGAGCAAGGATCTCGTTGAACTGAAAATCCGGGGATACATTGGGACACCGTTGCGGAATTCCGGAGGTCATGTCATTGGGATACTCTGTGCGCTTTCCCGTAGTCCTCTTACATCCACTCCGACCATACAGGAAATTATGGATATTATTGCCGTGAAAGCTGCTGCGGAAATCGAGCGCATCCAGACTGAGCGTGCCCTCAACGAAAGCGAGCTGTTATTCCGTGAAGTTTTTGATAATGCGAATGATAGCATATTCCTGGTTGAACGAGCCCGGGATGGTCCCGGCAAATACCTTCTTGTGAACAATAAATCTGTCCAGATGCTGGGATATTCAAAAGAAGAGCTCCTGGAGATGTCCCCCCGGGATATTGTGCCAGAGGACATTGCGAAAAAAATCATGTCGGGAGTCATAAAAAAACTGGTCAGGGAAGGACAGGCTACCTTTGAGTCTGAAAACCGGCGAAAGGATGGGAGCATCATCCCGATAGAAGTCAGTATTTGTTCGTTCCGTTACAAGGGAAAGGATGTTGATCTCTCCATCATCCGCGACATCACTGAACGCAAGCAGGCAGAAGAAGGATTGGGTGAACGGGAGCGTTTTCTTTCGACACTGATCAGCAACCTGCCGGGTTTTGTATACCGTTGTAACAATGATCCTGAATGGACGATGGAATATATGAGCGATGGGTGCCGGAAAATAACCGGTTATGCTCCCGATGATTTCGTAGGTAATAAAACCCTGGCCTATAATGATATTATCCATCCGGAATTCCGAAAGCATATCTGGGACACATGGCAAAACCTTCTGGAGAAGAGAGAGATCGTCGTTGAAGAATACCCCATTATTACAAAAACCGGTGAGACTCGCTGGGTGTGGGAACGGGGCCAGGGTATTTTTTCTGATAGCGGCCAGTTGCTCTACCTGGAAGGATTCATCACAGATATCACTGAACGTAAACGAGCGGAAAATGCATTGCAGCACCTGACTGAATTCCAGAAAAGCATCATTACCAATGCACGGGTATGGATGAGCGTTCTTGACGGGAAAGGGAAGATTCTCATGTGGAATACAGCCGCAGAGGAGATAAGTGGTTACCCTTCTGAAGATGTGGTCGGGAGGAACGAGATCTGGAAGATGCTCTATCCGGATAAAGAGTACCGGAAACAGATCACAGACACTATCACACGGATTATCAGGCAAAAGAAGTATCTCGAAAATTTCGAGACAATCATCTATTCAAAACAGGGGGATGAAAAAATAATTTCCTGGAACACAAAGGAAATCCCCGATACTACAGGAAGAATCACGAACTATATCGTTATCGGTGTGGATGTGACTGACCGCCAGCGGGCAGAAGAAGCGCTGCGGGAAGCCAATAAAAAGTTAAACCTCCTCTCTTCCATCACCCGGCATGACATCAACAACCAATTATTGGTGCTGAATTCGTTTCTTATATATTTACACAGAAAAGCCCCGGATCCAGCCCTTGAAGAATATTTTACAAAGATCGAACAGGCGAGTTTACATATCTCCGCCATGATCCAGTTCACCAAGGAATATGAGGAGATTGGGATCAATGCTCCGGTCTGGCAGGATTGCCAGAGACTCGTGGAAACTACCTCAAAAAGAGCCCCTTTAGGTAAAGTAATAGTGAAAAACGAGATCCCTGTCGGAACAGAGATATTTGCCGATCCGCTCATTGTCCGGGTCTTTTACAACCTGATGGATAATGCTTTGCGGCATGGAGGGAAGATCACGACCATCAGGTTCTCTGTGCAGGAACGAAAAGGAAATCAGATCATTGTCTGCGAAGATGATGGTGATGGTGTTCCTGCTGGAGAGAAGGTGATAATTTTTGAACGTGGATATGGAAAACACACCGGGCTTGGATTAGCCCTCTCCCGGGAAATCCTCTCCATCACCGGTGTTACGATTGTCGAGAATGGCGAGCCGGGGAAAGGCGCACGGTTTGAGATTGCCGTACCAAAAGGGGCGTGGCGGATCGCAGGGAATGGTTCATGACGGCAGCAGCAATCCGGGTCCTCTACGTTGATGACGAACCAGCACTCCTTGAAATTGGAAAGCAATTCCTTGAACGTTCCGGGGATTTTTCTCTTGAGATTATTGTGTCGGCACCTGCTGCCATAGAACTTCTTAAATCGGAAAAATTCGATGCCATCGTCTCTGATTACCAGATGCCGGATATGGATGGCATTGAATTTCTCAAATACGTTCGAAAACATCATAGCCATATCCCGTTTATCCTCTTCACCGGAAAAGGACGTGAAGAAGTTGTCATCCAGGCACTGGACAATGGTGCAGATTTCTACCTTCAGAAAGGTGGAGATCCCAAATCACAGTTTGCCGAACTGCGGAACAAAATTGCAAAGGCTGTCAAGGAAAAACAGGCGGTTGGAGCACAGCAGGATTCTGAACGACGGCTTGCGGACATCATCAATTTTTTACCCGATGCAACTCTTGCGATTGATGTAAACGGGACGGTAATTGCATGGAACCGGGCAATGGAGCAGATGACCGGGGTGAATGCCGATAGTATCATTGGAAAAGGGGATTATGAATATGCACTTCCGTTCTACCACGAACGCCGGCCTATTCTTCTGGATCTCATTCTCAACTTCGACAAAAACATTGCAGACAAATATGATACCATAAAACGCGATGGTGCTAACCTCATATCAGAGAAATTTATCCCGTTTCTGTATGGAGGGAAAGGTGCCTATCTCTGGTTTGTCGCATCTCCATTCTTTGATGCTGGCGGGAACTGCGTCGGGGCCATTGAATCAATCCGCGATATCACCGACCAGAAAAAAATGGAGGGATCCCTTAGGGCCAGCGAACAACGTTATCATAACATTTTTGAGTCCGCAGCAGAGGCTATGATTGTCGTTGACCGGGATTCCACAAAAATTCTTGATGCGAACCTGGCTGCCATGTGGTTGTATAAATATACCCGCGACGAATTCAAAACTCTTCAATTCAGCGATCTTACGGCAGATAAAAAACCGAATGTAAAAATCGATAAAGAAGGAATCCTGTATATTCCCGAGCGTCAGCACCGGAAAAAAGACGGCTCCCTGTTCCCGGCTGAAATATCCGGTAATGTCTATCCACAAAAGAAGCGAACGATTGCGATTATTTCTGTGCGGGATATTACCGATCGCAAGAAGGCAGATGAAGAAGCCAAAACAATATACGACGAGCTGGCAGCCTCTTACGAGCAGCTAACCGCGACTGAGCAGCAACTACGGCAGACTATGGGTCAGCTCAATCAGCAGGAACAGGATCTACGGGAGAGTGAAGAAAAATATCGTACAATATTCGAAAATGCCGGTGATGCGATTGCGATACATGATCTTGAAGGAAATTTCATCGAAGTAAACGACATCATCTGCAAGCGTTTTGGCTATTCCCGGGAAGAGCTTCTCAAGATAAAGGTAAGTGAGGTTGATGACCCGGAAAATGCCCGATATGTGGGGGCGCGAATTGAGGATCTTACAAATAAGGGCCATATTATTTTTGAAACCGTCCACATTGCGCGTGATGGTCGTAAGATTCCCGCGGAAGTCAATGCAACCCTTTTTCATATTGGCAACAAGCCCGTGGTAATGAGCATCGCCCGTGATATCACCGAGCGCAAAAAATATGATGAAGCCCTTTTGGAGAGCGAGAGACGATACCGGCTCCTGACCGAGTGTATGAAAGATGTAGTCTGGCAGATGGATGCAGGGATGACATTTACCTATATCAGTCCGTCTGTACTTCAGCAGTGCGGATACACTCCTGAAGAGATTGTGGGAAAACGGTTATTTGAATTTATCACACCGGAATCTGCGCAAAACGTCCGGCGACAGATGGCAAAGCGGATAGAACAGGACAAGGGCGGTTTCTACCGGGGTAGCGCAACGTATCTCCTTGAACAGGTATGCAGGGATGGCAGTACTCTCGTGACTGAAGTCGTTACGAACCCGGTATTTGATGAAAAGGAGAACTTTATTGGATGGCGAGGTATCACCCGTGACATCTCCGAACGTAAGCAAGTGGAAGAGGCACTCCGTCTGGCTAACAAGAAGCTCAAACTCCTCTCTGGTATCACACGACACGATATCAGCAACCAGGTGACGGGATTGCAGAATTATCTCGCCCTGGTGGAATTGAAGCCGGCGGATCCATCATATAAAAAATATTTACTGGCGGCTGAAACGGCTGCACAACGCATCTCAACGATGATACGGTTCACGGATGAATACGAATTAATCGGCGTCGATGCTCCAGTCTGGCAGGACTGCCGAACACTCGTAGACACTGCATCGAAGGAAGCCCCTCTTAACAAAGTGATAGTGAAAAACGATCTCCCTGGCGGTATGGAAGTGTTTGCCGATCCGCTCATTGTCCGGGTCTTTTACAACCTGATGGATAATGCTGCACGGTATGGGGGGAAGATCACGACCATCAGTTTTTCTGTGCAGGAACGTGACGGGAACCAGATCATTCTCTGCGAGGATGATGGCAATGGTGTCCCTGCTGAACAAAAGGAAAAGATCTTCGAACGTGGATATGGGAAGAATACTGGGCTTGGATTGACCCTTTCCCGGGAAATTCTCGATATCACCGGCATCACTATCATAGAGTCAGGGGAACCGGGCAAAGGGGCACGATTTGAAATCGCAATACCGGGAGGACAGTTCAGGTCCGTATCATAAAAACCGATATTCATTTCGTGAATGCCCTTTCCAGGATGAGGAGCAGGCAATAGAATTATTCTATCCAATACCGTTTACAAAAATTTAAACGCCCAAAACCCGATGTCCATCCCTTTCGTGCCGAATAATTAAGACAGGATTGTAAATAGAAACCCTCACAAGCAAAAAAGAGAAGTGAACGATAATTTATTTTTCTGTTGGTTTTCCGTCGTAATGCTCTTCCCGGGCAATGGCTTCCTGTTTTGTCTTCCGCACAACCTTATCCTGGTGTTCCGGAGGGGTGTAGATCGTATAAAGTTTGAGATTTTTGATCTTTGATGTGTTGATTACGTTGTGTTTCGCGCCACAGGGAACTACCACACCGCTGCCATCTTTCACAACATGCCGGGTAGCATCAATCACAACGACTCCCTCTCCTTCTTCAAAACGGAAGAACTGGTCAACGTCATCATGCGTTTCCTCACCGATGTCCTCCTTCGGTTTAAGACACATCAATACGAGCTGGCTGAATTTTCCCGTATACAATACCCTGCGGAAATCCGTGTTCTTTTTTGTTTCTTCTTCCAGATTCGCTGCAAAACCTTTCTTCATGTAACTTACCTCATAATCGCCTGGTCAATTCTCAATACTCCGGGTTATTAAAACCGTTCTGGCAGACGCATCATCAGATTTTCTTTGTCGTGTCACCTTTCATGACGTATTTGACGAGAATAAAGATGACCATTGCAATGATCACAAAGTCGATGATTGCACCGGCAAAATCGCCCAGCAGGAACTTAATGGGCCCGATCTGAAATATTGCCTCTCTCCAGTTTCCACCCGGTATAAGCACCGCAATGATGGGCATGATGATATCGGCCACAGTAGAGTTGACTAGTTTTGTCGCAGCCGCACCAATAACAAACGCAACAGCCAGACCGATGACCTGGTATTTATTTAAGAAATCCATGAACTCCTTACTGAATCCCTCTGCACCTTTCCCAAGGGAGGAAACTCCGCCGCCGATCATTTTTTCTGCATCTCCAAGTTTTTTGTCAACCATCTGAAATCACCTTACACTAATACGGAGTAGGGAAACCCGGCTCCTGATATGAACGATGGATGTTTATTGAGATTATTGTTTGGGCGGATACTGAGATATTTAAGTAATCCAACCGGTTTCGTAGATCAAACCCCGCATGGCACATCTCCTCTATGTTTGAACGTGGTTCAGCGACAGGTTTACCTTGTTCAATTGGGTAACATTTTTTTCTCCCCTTTAAAAAAGAGCCTCACATTCGCATTCCGGCAGGGTTTACGGGGCCCGGATAAATGCATGGGAGATGTGCAACTATCGAACGGGTCGGTTTCGACTCGTTTGTAAAAGCAGTGACATGAGATATCCGATGGATGTCCCGGTCACCATGACCGACAATTTTCAGACCGTGGTTGAAACACCCATTCCCGCATAATGATGGACATCGCCGCTCCTTACGGGGTGCCCCCGCGACGATTGTTGATTTCTCCTTACCCCACTATGCCTAATGAGAGGTCATGAACCGGGGGAGCCTCTTACAACTGAACGGAAGGAATGTGAATAATGTAAAAAAAAGGGGAAGAGTGATCGCCGTAATACCTGCTCATTTTTCCGGATATCCCGTGTTTGTTAGTTAAGCCCTTCCCGTACAGGCAAAATCAACATACCCGTTCATCGGGTCTGTCTTGAGCAACCGGACCCGGACTTTCTCCCCAACCCTGAGGCCCTGCTGCCCCTGCATCACCCTGCCTTCAGCAGGGGGAGTGATGAGACGGACATATGTCCCTTTATCAGAAGCACCGGTGACCAGTGCCTCAAAGGAATTGCCGATACTATTCTGGAGTAACACGGCAGCGGCGGCTTTGCGCATGAACCGTTCGACCTTCTTTGATCCTTTCTCTTTCTCGGTCAGCCATGCTGACTGGTCAACGAGTTCTTCAATTGAGTAGGGGCTCTCTGCTTTGTCAAGAACGGTTTTTACCAGCCGCTGTATGATGAGATCGACATAGCGCCGGTTTGGAGCGGTGCCGTGTGTGTAATCCGTGACTGCGAGAGCAAAGTGACCTATGGGGGACTCACCGGGATCGAGCGGGACGTATTCGCCAGCCCCCATGAGTTTTACGATAGTGAGTGACAGGTCAGGGAAGCGGACCGGATCAGCTTCTTTCTGACGGACCAGGAAGTCGGTGAGTGCCTTTGCATCCGGTTCGTCGGGCAGGGTCTCTCCATACAGGGCAGCAGTCAGAACAATCCCGTCCCAGTGTTTTGGGATGCGGACGATGCGCTGGATCATCGGTATCCTGGCATTTCCGAGGAATGCCACGGTAGTCCCGTTAGCAGCAACCATGAACTCCTCGATTAAGTTCCGTGCCATATTCTTCTTCTGGAGAACAAGATCTTTTACGGTACCATTCTCGACAACGGGCTCTGCCTCAATGGTCTCGAGCTCAAGCGCACCCTGTTCGGCACGGAATTTTTTTAACCGGAGAGCGGCCTCGTGCTGCAAGCGCACCTGTGCTTCAAGTCCGGCAACATCCCGGACTTTTTGAGGAATGGGTCCTGATCCTTCCAGCCAGTCCCCGACTTCTTCATAGATGAGTTTGGCCTTGTTGGCAACGATAGCCCGGTAGAGGTTACCGTGGCGGACACTGCCGTTTGCAAGTACCGTGTACTCAATGATCACCGCCCGGCAATCCTGTCCGGGCAGGAGCGATGAGATACCTTTTGAGAGCCGGTCCGGCAGCATCGGGTAGGTTACAATTCCCGTATAGACTGAACTGCCGTTGTATGCTGCGTACTGGTCAGCCTGCGAGTGCTTGGGAACATAATGATCAACATCGGCAATTGCAATTTTCACCTTGATTTCGTGATCCGGTCCCCGTTCGCAATATTCCATCTGGTCGAGATCTTCAGAATCGTAGTTATCGATCGATGACCACAAGAGGGAGCGGAGATCCATTTCATTCTTTCCGATGGCTTCCGATGTATCCGGGTGTATCGCGTTCACTTCACGGATAACAGCCTTTGGGAACTCGGGTTTGAAACCGTACTTCTGCATGGCAAAAAAAGAGATGGCTTTAAGGTCAATGGGACGGCGGTTTTTCATAGGCAACTGTTTGGGATTTGGTGGCAGGGTTGATAAAATAGTGCTTACCTGTTCAAATGGATCCTCAACAGGACAGCCAATCGTTTCGTCAGGTTTGGGAGTATAATGATGGGGGCGAAAAAAATCAAGACTATTTTCCCGGGTGCCCCGGTTTTTTTGCCACCGATGGATTATTCTCTTTCCGGGTATTAACATCCATCCGGTGAAGAAATCCCATGAAAAGTCCGGTCTATTTTGCAAGCCTCAGGGCATATTCCGACCTGGAGTGCACAACGGCAAAGGTTCGCAGGCTCTTTGAACGTGCCGGGTTTGACAATCTCATTGCACCCCATGACAAAACTGCCCTCAAACTTCATTTCGGGGAGATGGGTAATGACGGGTTTATCAGCCCGGTCTATATCCGGCAGGTTGTGGAAAAAGTAAAAGAGTGCGGGGCATTGCCATTCTTAACTGATACCAATACTCTCTATCTCGGGAGCCGATCAAATGCGGTGGAGCATATCACTACGGCGATTCTGCATGGATTCGATTATGCCGTTACCGGAGCTCCGGTCATCATAGCAGATGGCCTGTCTGGCAAAAATATTGCTAAGGTTGAGATCGGTAAAAAACATTTCAAGACGGTCTCTATCGCCGGGGATATTGCCGCAGCAGACAGCATGATTGTCCTGAGTCATTTCAAAGGACATATCGTATCGGGATTTGGCGGAGCTATCAAGAATCTTGCAATGGGGTGTGCGCCGCCGGAAGGAAAACGTGCCCAGCATAATGCCCGCCCGTTTTCGATAGCCGAAAAATGTACCGGGTGCAGTACGTGCACGGAGGTCTGCCCGAAATCTGCGATCTGTATTGAAGACGGCAAATCGGTAATCGATAAAGATCTGTGCATCGGCTGTTTTGAGTGTATGCATGCCTGCCCGGAAAATGCAATAGATATCGACTGGGAGACCGAGATACCGGAATTTATGGAGCGGCTTGTTGAATACGCGTATGGTGCAACGAAAGGAAAAGAGAAGAAGATTGGGTTTATGAATTTTTTAATCCGCATAACTCCCGACTGCGACTGCTTCCCGTTCAGTGATGCCCCGATTGTGCCGGATATCGGCATCCTCGCATCGCTCGATCCGGTTGCCATTGATGCAGCAAGTTTTGATCTGGTGAACCAGCAGCAGGGATATGCGGACTCACTCCTGACAGCTCATCATCATGCAGGAGAGGACAAGTTCAAAGGTGTCCATGCCCAGACCGACGGGTTCCGGCAGATCAAGTATGCAGAAGAAATTGGCATGGGCAACCGCGCTTATGATCTGATCCGGATCTGAGATTTTCATTTTTTTTTATTTTTTGGATTTTTTGAGATTTTTTTAAAAATTTTGCATTTTTTGATCGTATTTTATGTAAAAATGGGGTGGAAATGTACTGCCACTGCAATAAAAAACCGTAATGCTTATAATGGGGTGGAAAGCAAGCGCTTATTACTGAATGAGTTAAAAATAAAATTAGTTTGAGATCAATCTTCGCTCAAACATTCCCTATTGTGTTTTTCACCGGGGAGATTTTATTATTCAGATGGAGTGTATTAATGAATCTTAGACAACCAAATGCAAACGAAGCAAACGGAACCGTCAACCGTTCACGGAATGTAGCTCCGTGTTCAGGTATCTGTACCCGTTGCATCGATGGATGTAAAGGCAGCTGTGAGATCTGGTTATCATCGTTCAGGGGCAGGGAAGTTCTCTATCCCGGCCCGTTCGGTGAGATCACTGCTGGTGCTGACAAAAACTACCCGATCGATTATTCCCATCTCAATATCCAGGGATATGCAGTCGGTGCAAACGGTCTACCCGACGGCGTCGAAGCCGGCCCGGACACTGCGATATTTTCAGATGTGAACACCGAGACCGAATATGGCTGGGACAAAAAAGTCAGGATGAGCCTGCCCATCTTTACCGGGGCTTTAGGCTCTACAGAAATTGCCCGTGCAAACTGGGAACACTTTGCAATCGGTGCAGCAATCTCCGGTATCACGCTTGTCTGTGGTGAGAATGTCTGCGGTATTGATCCCGGTCTAAAACGCGATAACAAGGGTAAAGTTATTGAGTCTCCCGAGATGGACCGCCGTATTAATGTGTACAAGAAATTCCACGATGGCTTTGGTGAAATTCTCGTCCAGATGAATGTTGAAGACACCCGGCTTGGAACCGCGGAGTATGTCGCCAGCAAACACAACTTAGACACCATCGAACTCAAGTGGGGACAGGGTGCCAAGTGCATCGGCGGAGAGATCAAGGTCAAGTCTCTTGAGCGTGCAATCGAGCTCAAGAAGCGGGGCTACATTGTTCTGCCCGACCCGACCATCAAGGAGAACCAGGCCGCATTCAAGGCAGGAGCGATCAAGGAATTCGAGCGCCACTCCCGGCTTGGCTTTGTTACCAAGGAAGGATTCTTAGAAGAAGTTGACCGCCTCCGTGATATCGGATTCAAGCGCGTTACGTTAAAGACCGGTGCGTACTCCATGGTTGAACTGGCAATGGCCATCCGGTACAGTTCCGAAGCCAGGATTGACCTGCTTACGATTGACGGTGCACCCGGTGGTACCGGTATGAGCCCGTGGCCCATGATGAACGAATGGGGTATTCCATCGTTCTACATCCATTCACTGGCATACGAGTTTGCGTGCAAGCTGGATAAGAAAGGTTTCCGTGTTCCGGATCTCGCATTTGCTGGCGGATTCTCCGATGAGCCCAGCGTATTCAAGGCACTTGCCATGGGCAGCCCGTACGTCAAAGCGGTCTGCATGGGCCGTGGTCTCATGATCCCCGGCTTTGTTGGCAAGAACATCGAGAAGTGGATCAAAGAAGGCGATCTGCCCAAGTCCGTTTCCAAGTACGGAAACAATGTCGAAGAGATCTTTGTCTGCTATGAAGATCTTAAGGAGAAATTCGGTCCCCGCATGAAAGATATCCCCATGGGTGCAGTCGGTATCTACACCTATGCGCAGAAGTTCAGGACCGGTCTCCAGCAGCTTATGGCCGGCAGCAGGAACTTCCGGCTCTCGACCATGTCCCGTGATGACTTAATGGCACTCACGCCGGAAGCAGCAGAAGTTTCCGGTATTGACTATGTCATGTCGGCACGGTACGATGAGGCGATGGGCCAGCTGCTCGACTAAACTGACATAAAAGATAATTACGTCTGCTCCTGGGAATTATCCCCGGTAATTTTTTTATTTGATTCATCTCTCTTCTTACCATCTGGACATTTACTAACTCGTTCGAGATGGGTGAGTCTCTTGTTTCTTTGACTATTGGTAATCATCAGCATCCTCTCGCTTTTTTACATTATGTTTTTTCTGCGCTGGGGGTCTTCTCAAAGATCTATATTTCTGCAATTGATGAAGTGAAAATCTGCATTATTGTCGATAGAAAAATCATTTTCAAGTCCTGTCGTAATTTTTCAAAGAAATTTTGATGGAAGGAAGTTTCCTACTAGTACATATAAATATTTGTAAATTGAACATTTCTGTGTAATACTAAAAGGAGGTTCCATGAGTCAGAACGCAATCTGCAATCCGAGAGGAATTGGTTCTTTGAGAACCCGCCGGATGCTGACAACTGCGCCTGCTACGCCACAATTGCGTATCAAGCCTAAAAATCGCGAACCGAAGGTTGAATCCAATTACTTACCCCTGGGCGGAATGATCAAGGCAACGCGGCCAGAAATCTCGCACGTTGATTCTGTTGGTCCCGAACCGGGAGTTGGGTATGGCTGGTCCCCGGCATGCAAGGGCCAACCCACAATGAACAACAGGTCCGGAATGTTTTCCAGATTCGCAAGAGTGCGGTGATGGAAGATCCGGTAGAATTTCCTGTAAAAAAACGGGGCAAGAAAAAAATCAGAAATTGAACGACTGGAAACGATTAAAAAAACTGAGTAATCACAATCGGCGAAAATGGGACGATTACAATGACAAAACGACAAGTGGCAATTTACGGAAAAGGCGGTATCGGCAAATCGACCACAACCCAGAACACGGTTGCAGCACTGGCAGAAGCGGGAAAGAAAGTCATGGTAGTCGGGTGCGACCCGAAAGCAGACTCAACACGGCTCCTGCTCCACGGGCTCTGCCAGAAAACGGTGCTTGACACCCTGCGGGATGAAGGCGATGATATCGAACTCGACAAAATCTTAAAACCTGGTTTTAAGAATACCATGTGTGTAGAATCCGGCGGACCTGAGCCCGGAGTCGGCTGTGCCGGGCGGGGCATCATCACGTCCATCAACCTGCTCGAATCGCTCGGCGCCTACACTGACGATCTTGACTATGTCTTCTACGATGTGCTCGGTGACGTGGTCTGCGGGGGTTTTGCCATGCCCATCCGGGAAGGAAAGGCAGAGGAGATCTACATCGTGGCATCCGGTGAACTCATGGCACTCTATGCGGCCAACAATATTGCAAAAGGGATCAAGAAATACGCCGATAACGGGAAAGTGAGGCTTGGCGGTATCATCTGTAACAGCAGGAAAGTCGACAACGAACTTCCCCTCCTCAAGGCATTTGCCGAGGAGCTCGGGTCCCAGCTGATCTACTTTGTCCCCCGGGACAATCTCGTCCAGCGGGCCGAGATCCACAAGAAGACCGTCATCGACTTCGACCCGACATCGGGCCAGGCAGACGAGTACCGGAACCTGGCAAAAGCCATCGATAACAACAAGCTGTTCGTCATCCCCAAACCGATGACCCAGGAACGGCTCGAAGAGCTTATGATGCAGCACGGGTTCCTTGACGCTATGTGAAGTGCGGAAAAAAATTAAGACAATAAAAAAATTGGCGGATGTGAAACGATGTTACTGATACGTGCAATTGTGCGACCGGAAAAGAAAGATGAAGTGCTTGCTGAACTGTCGACCGCGGGATTCAATGCAGCGACCATGGTCGATGTCGTGGGCCGGGGAAAGCAGAAAGGGATCAAGATCGGGGGGATGGTCTACGATGAGATCCCAAAGACCCTCATCTTAATGGTCATTCCCGAGGATGCCAAGGACAAGGTCATCAGGATGATCCTGTCGATCGCAAAGACCGGAACAGAAGGAACGTTCGGGGATGGCAAGATCTTTGTCAGCCCCGTTGATGAGGTCTACACCATCTCAAAGGGAACCCAGGGTCTCTGAAAGGAGGAGCTCGATGAAAGAAATTATGGCGATCGTCCGGATGAAGAAGACCGGTGAGACGAAAAAAGCTCTCGTCGCGGCCGGTGTTGCCGGGTTTACCGCAGTAAAAGTGCTCGGCCGGGGAAACCTGGTAACGGATCCACAAACCATCGAAGCGTGTAAGGAGAAACTCCTCTCGATGGGAATGGACGAATTCAGCGAAGCGGGAGATACCGAAAAGATGGTCACCAGTTTCTTAGACGGCTCGCGGTTCTTTCCGCGACGCCTGTTCACGATCCTGGCACACGACGAGGATGTCCCGCGAATCATCGAGGCAGTTGCAAACGCAAACCGGACCGAGTACGGGATTGGCGATGGGACCATCTTTGTCCTGCCGGTATCCGATGCAGTCCGCGTGCGCACTGGTGAAGCAGGGGAAGCAGCTATCTGGTAACAAGGGAGGCATAAAAATGGCAGAAATTGATAGCACGATAGAGGAGATGCTCGTACCCTACCCGGATCTGGTAAAGAAAAACCGGAAGAAGCATCTCATTGTAAAAGATGAGGCGGCTGCATGCTGTCCGCAGATAGAGGCAAATACGCGGACGATTCCCGGCATCATCTCGCAGCGTGGCTGTGCGTATGCCGGGTGCAAAGGGGTGGTTGTCGGTCCCATCAAGGATATGATCACCATCACCCACGGCCCGGTGGGCTGCGGGTACTACAGCTGGGGAACCCGGCGCAACAAAGCACGGGCCGATGACACCACCCCAAAAGACAAGATCTACAACCAGCTCTGCTTCATCACCGACATGCAGGAGCCCGACATTGTCTTTGGCGGGGAGAAGAAACTTGCAAAGATGATCGACGAGGTTGTGGCTGCGTTTCACCCGCGGGCGATCAACATCTGTGCCACCTGCCCGGTGGGTCTCATCGGGGATGATATCAATGCGGTGGCAAAAGCTGCTGAGGAACGTCACGGGATCCAGGTGCTTGCCTACAACTGTGAAGGCTACAAGGGAGTCAGCCAGTCAGCAGGTCACCATATTGCCAACAACAACCTCATGGAAAAAGTCATCGGTACCGGCGCTGAGCGTAAACCCGGCAACCACGTCATCAACCTGCTCGGGGAGTACAACATCGGCGGCGACGGGTGGGAACTGGAACGCATCCTCAAAGAGATCGGCTACACAGTCAACTGCGTGCTGACCGGGGATTCCAGTTACGTTGACATCAAAAACCTGCACCTCGCAGACCTCAACCTCGTGCAGTGCCACCGCTCGATCAACTACATCGCCGAGATGATGGAGACGAAGTACGGAACACCGTGGCTGAAAGTCAACTTCATCGGGATCGACTCGACCAACCAGTCGCTGCGCCAGATGGCACAGTGCTTCGGGGACGAGGAACTCGTGAAGCAGACCGAAGTGGTCATCGAGCGGGAGACCGCACGGATTGCACCGGTCCTC